>JAZRRC010000193.1:0-4707 GCA_045650355.1 Candidatus Avispirillum sp.
AAGCGGAGTGAAATCACTCCGCTTTTGTTGTATTAGTATAATCTTTGTGATATAATTTATTTAAACAAATTTTGGGAGAAGAAAAATGGCTGATATTAAGGTTATAAGCAAAACCAACGTGGATATTGATAAAAAGCCCCGAGTATGGTTTTCATGCCATCCCGAGGATTTTTCGGAATATTTCAAGAAAATATGCGATGATATTTTCAAGAGCCACGACTGTGCGATCTATTACACTGAGGATATGACCGCAGCAATCGACGAGGCAAACCTTGAAACAGACCTCGGCAGAAACAACCTGTTCGTTATCCCCGTAACGTTCAAGCTTCTTTCAACGCCCAACCGCACGATGGACGTTGACCTTCCCTACGCAAAGAAGGAGCATATCCCTGTCCTCCCAATCATGATGGAAACGGGAATCAATGATTTTTATTCCCTCCCCGATAAGTTCGGAGAGATGCAGTATCTCAATCCCTACAGCTCCGATTCTACTGAAATCTCCTACGAGGACAAGCTGAAAAAGCATCTTGAGTCGATCCTTATCAGCGACGAGATGGCAAAGCGCATCCGTGCTGCATTTGATGCCTATATCTTCCTGAGCTACCGAAAAAAGGACCGCAGATATGCAAACGAGCTGATGCGCCTTATTCACAGCTATCCCGAATACCGTGACGTTGCGATCTGGTTTGACGAATTCCTCACCCCCGGCGAGAGCTTCAGAGAAAACATCCAAAAGATTCTCAGCGACAGTAAGCTTTTTACTCTTCTCGTTACCCCCAGCCTTCTCGAGGAGCCTGACGGCAAGCCCAATTTCGTTATGGCAGAGGAATACCCTGCTGCATATAATTCCGGTATTGAAATTCTTCCTGCCGAGATGGCAGAAACCGACAAATCTGAGCTTTGCAAGAAATTCAAGGGACTTCCTTTGTGCGTTGATCCCCGCAATGACGAAGCATTCAAAGCCCGCCTTCTAGACGCACTGACCCGCATTGCCACCACCGCCAATAACACCCCCGAGCACAACTTCCTTATCGGCCTTGCATACCTTGACGGCATCGACGTTGAGGTTGACCGCCCAAAGGCTATAGAGCTTATCACAATGGCAGCAGAGGCAGGCTTGCCTGAAGCAATGAAAAAGCTTTATAATATGTACAATGAAGGCATCGGTGTTCAGCTTGATTACCGAAAGGCTGTAATATGGGCAAAGGCCATTGCTGATTATCATATACAAAAGTACGGCGAGGAGCATCACGATACACTGACTGCCCTTAACAATCTGGCATCTACCTACGTCAACCGTGGTGATTATCACAAAGCTGCAGAAATACATGAAAAGACATATGCGTTACGTTGCAAAATTCTCGGTGAAAAGCATCCTGATACGATGACTTCACTTGATAGCCTAGCATACATCTACGGCAAACTCGATGATTATCATAAAGCTGCAGAAATACATGAAAAGACATATGCGTTGCGGTGCAAAATTCTGGGCGAAGAGCACCCTGATACCCTTCAATCTCTTAACAATCTGGCGGCAACCTACGACGACCTATCTGAGCATCACAAAGCATTAAAACTGAAAAAAAAGGCATACGCATTACGTTGCAAAATTTTGGGAGAAGAGCATCCTGATACTTTACAATCCCTTAATAATCTTGGATGTACCTATATCCATCTTGGTATATATCACGAAGCGGCAAAACAGCTAGAAAAGGCATATGAATTGCGTTGTAAGATTCTAGGCAAAGAGCATCCTGATACACTTCAGTCTCTTAGCAATCTAGCGGTAACCTACGAAGACCTCTCTGATTATATCAGTGCAATGTATCTGAAAGAAAAAGCATATGCGTTACGCTGCAAGATTTTGGGCGAAGAGCATCCCAATACGTTAATCTCCCTTCATAACTTGGCATTCCTCTACAACAAGATTGGCAATCATCACAAAGCCTTGGAACTGATGAAAAAGGCATATGCGTTACGTTGCAAGGTTTTGGGAGAAGAGCATTCTTTTACTCGATCATCTCTTACTAGTCTAATATTCACGTACGAAAAGCTTAATGATCATCACAAAGAATTAGAACTGAAAGAAAAACTATATGCATTAGACTGCAGAGTTTTGGGCGAAGAGCATCCTACAACGCTACAAACTCTAAACAATCTAGCATGCGCCTACTACAAGGTCGGTAATCATCACAAAGCATTAGAACTTCAAAAGAAAGCATATATGTTATACCGCAAAGTTCAGGGTGAAAATCATCCCGATACGCTACTTATTCTTCGTAACCTAGCATTTTATTACACCACTGTGGACGAATACAGATCGGCTCTCCCTCTTTATGAAAAGCTATATGCTCAATGGACAGAGGTGTTAGGAGCAGACCATCCCGACACCTTAAATACGCTGAAACGCTTGAACGAGGTACGAGAAAAGCTTCAAAACGATGGCTGAAACCAAAACAAAAAATCGGAGTGATAACACTCCGATTTTTTTATTTTTTTCCAAAAAGCTTCGTAATGAATCCGCCGCTTTTTTTCTTATTGTCCTTTGAAGAAGGCTGACAATCATTGCCGAAGGCTCTCTCTCCTCCGCTCCTGTATTCGTAAAGCAAGTCATCTGCAAACTCCGAAAGGCGGTCTCGAAGAGGGGGCTCAAAGGCATCCTTCCAATGCTGTCTTGACAAATAATACCTGAAGGACGGCGTAAACTCAGATTTATCAACACGCAACGGATTGATCCTTATATTTGCGGGATAGCGCTGGAATGCAAGGTCGATCTCATTCAGCACGTGCTGTGACTGCATGCTGTTCTCGCTGAGAATGACGATAAAATGATCTGCATCCTCTATTGCACGGGTTATTGATTCCGCATAGGCGCCCTTAACGTTTCGGGGGGCATACCAAACCTGAACTCCCCTTTTTTCAAGGACCTCGCAAAGCTTATCCGCCACTTCCCTGTCCTTTGAGGAATAGCTTATAAAAGCCTTAACGCTGCTCATTGCAGCAATCTCCCTTTTCTCTTCCTTTGAATCGCTGCTCTGGGCAAATACGTTATAGGATTGCTGAATATAGCTTGAGATCAGATTCGCCTTTTTCTCGTTCTTTTCAACGAAGCATATTCTTTTAACCTCCGCATTTCTTTTCAGAAAGGAAATACACTCGTTGAGAAGGGGCACTATCATCAGATTTGATGAAATATGCTGATTTCCGCTGCCCAGCAAAGGAAGAACGATAGTCTCCATTTTTACGTTATAGATCGCCGCAATATCAAGCATTGCAAAATATGCGCTGATGGTATTTATCATGGACTGCTCCATTGTAGAATAGTCATACCTGGAGATATTCCCTATAAGCTCTACGCAGCCTATCCTATGTATATTACTGCCCTTTTCTTCTATTTCCTTTGAAAGCCACGTATAGCAAGGAGCCCGCAAATCAATTTCGGGGGCTGATGCAAGGCTTGAAGCAGATATTCCGTGTTCATGCAGCGCATTAAATATAGTATTGGGGGTAGGTGCATAGGAGCCGACGTATGCTGAGGTGGTCAGAATATCGATCTCCCTGCCAAAGTCAAAAATATCACCGCAAAATACTGAAAGCTCTTTGTTTCCGTGATCTGTTGAAATTTTTGTGGTAAATAATTCTCTCATTATTATCTCCGCAAATATTTTTATTATTTTTTATTATATCACACAAAACCGCAAAAGTAAATCCGTTTATTTGTTTCACTTTTTGAACCACGCGACTATCGCATGGATATCGTTATACAAAAACATAGCCCCGTTTGAAGTAATCAACGGGGCTATGATTTTATGTAATTACTTTTTTGTAGTTTTCTTTGCAGGTGCCTTCTTTGCGGGAGCCTTCTTAGCTGCAGCTTCCTTAGCAGCTTTCTTTTCTGCTTCCTTTGCTGCTTTTTCAATGGCCTTCACCGCTGCCTTTTCAGCCGCTCTCTGAGCCTTTTCAGCTTCCTTTGCAGCCTTCTTTTCTGCAGCCTTTGCAGCTCTCTTTGCTGCTGCCTCTGCTGCCTTTGCTGCTTTCTTTTCAGCAGCTATTCTTGCCTTTTCTGCTGCGAGAAAGTCTGCATAAAGCTCATCGTAAAGAGCCTCGTACTTTCTTGCGGAGGCATTCCAGGAGAAGTCTGTTCTCATGCCGCGCTCAACGATGTTGTTCCAATCCTCCTTGAAGTCGTAGAAGATCTTCTCGGCATAGCGGATGGTGTCAAGCATATAGTGAGCGTTGTAGTCCTCAAAGCTGAAGCCTGTACCTGTCTTTTCGTCAACGTTGTAGTTATCAACAGTATCTCTGAGACCGCCTGTTGCACGAACGATCGGAACAGTACCGTATCTGAGGCTCATCAGCTGGCTGAGGCCGCAGGGCTCAAAGCGTGAGGGCATAAGGAATGCATCACAGGAAGCATAGATCTTATGAGAGAGGGGCTCGGAATAGTAGATGTTTGCAGAAACTCTGCCGTTATACTTCCATGCGAAGTGACGGAACATATCTTCGTATCTTGCTTCACCTGTACCGAGAACTACGATCTGAACTGCATCCTGGCAAAGCTCATCCATAATGTGAGCAATGAGGTCGAAGCCCTTCTGGTCTGTGAGACGGGATACGATACCGATAAGCATAACGTTAGGATCTTCTTCAAGACCAAGCTCCTTCTGAAGAGCGAGCTTATTCTTAACCTTTTCGTCTCTGAAGTTA
>JAZRRC010000194.1:0-4710 GCA_045650355.1 Candidatus Avispirillum sp.
AGGCGCAAAGCTTTATTAATAGTAAAAAAGTCTGGTGCACAAAGTGCAACAGACTTTTTTTGAAGAAGATGCAAAGGGCTTTTTTGTAAAAAAGTCCTCTGCACTCCCAAAAAACTTTAAAAAGGAATATATATGATTGGGTTTATTGGGAGAAGGATGTTTATAGTCGTTATTATTAACAATAAGTAAAAATCCTTGGATATGGTTGAAATCCGGGGAGAAAAATGATAGAATATAAAAAACGACTGAAAGAGACAGGTATAATGGAAGAAAAGAAAAAACAGGAGTTTCAGGTAGACGAAAACTTCGAGGTTGAAGAATCAAATGCACTTAAGGTCCTTCGTGCAAAGGGTGAGGAATCGGAGAATCCTCATGAAAGCCATATTCCTCAGAAAAAGGTAGGAAAGCTTGAGAATTTCTGGTATCTGCATAAATGGCATCTTGGAATCGGTATTTTCCTTGCTGTCCTTGCAGTGATCGTTATTGTTCAGATGATAAACTCAAAGCCTGCTGACGTATATATAATGTACACCGGACCTCAGCCTATGATTGGAAACGACTATGAGAATCTCGAAAAGTCGATCAAGGACGCTATGGCTGATTATAACGGTGACGGTCATTGTGAAATCAGCTTCACAGATAATACCTTCCTTACTGAGGCAGAGATTGAGAGACGTAAGGAGGCGGCAGACCTTATCCGTGAGCATAATCCGGATTATCCCGTGTACACCTACGATGCAAATGCAAACAACGGTGCATATCAGCGATATATGGCGGAGATAACAAGCGGCTCACATATGTTTCTGATGCTTGACCCTGACCTCTATCGCGGTCTGGCAGAGCAAAAGGCACTTATTCCTTTGTCTGAGATATTTGATGAGGTGCCTGAGGGAGCTGAAGAATTCGGAATCCGTCTCGGAGATACAGAATTCTATAAGAGCAATTCAAAGCTGAAATTCATCCCCGCAGATACTATGCTTTGCGTTCGCAAAACATCAACTCTTGACGTTAAGAGCAGCGAGAAGAAGGAAAAGCAGACAGAGGCGCATAAGAGCCTCCTTCGAGATATTGTCGAATATACAGCACCTGAAGAGGAATAAGAAAAAGGCTTGCGGATTAATTCGCAAGCCTCTTTTTTTTTATTAATCGCAACAAGGATCGGGATTCTTGGGCTTAGAGGGCTCTGCGGGAGCAGGTGATGTTACGTCACCGATTCCGGCAATCTCGGAGAAAAGAGCATTGCTTTTTGCTGTATTAACAACGTCTGTGGGAACGATGATCTTGGCAGCTCTTCCGTCTGCGAGCTGAACGAGAGCTTCATACTTCTTGAGCTCAAGAACAGCGGCGTCGGCACCTGCCTCACGAAGAGCACGGAGACCGTCAGCTTCAGCCTTTTTAGCAAGGTAAATAGCTCTTGCTTCACCTTCAGCTCTTGCGATGCGTGCATCACGTTCACCTTCTGCTGCAAGGATCATTGCCTGCTTGTCACCCTCTGCACGGGTAATAGCAGCAGCCTTGTGACCCTCAGCCTGAAGGATGCTTTCACGGCGGTCGCGCTCAGCCTTCATCTGCTTTTCCATTGCATTCTGGATCTCTGCGGGAGGAATAATGTTTTTGAGCTCTACTCGGCCAACCTTGATACCCCACTGGTCGGTAGCTTCATCGAGGATTGCAGTCATCTTTCCGTTGATAGTATCGCGGGATGTAAGAGTTCCGTCAAGCTCCAGCTCACCAACAATGTTACGGAGAGTTGTTGCTGTAAGGTTTTCAAGAGCGGAGATGGGGTTGACAGCGCCGTATGCATAAAGCTTCGCATCGAAAATGCGGAAGTATACAACTGTGTCGATCTGCATAGTAACGTTATCTCTTGTGATAACGGGCTGAGGAGGAGAGTCGAGGAACTGCTCCTTCAGTGTGATTCTTTTTGCGATTCTCTCGAAGAAGGGGATGAGGAAGTGAAGGCCTGCGCCCCATGTTGTTCTGTATTTTCCGAGGAATTCGATAACGTATTCAGTTCCCTGAGGAACGATCTTGATAGATGTGAAAAGAATAACCACAACTAACGCGATAATTACATAAAGCCAAATCATAAAGTGTTCCTTTCTTTGTCTGCAGTGCAGTATTTCTACATTTATTATACATCATTTTATACAACACTTCAATAGTTTGAATGCTAAAATTTAACAATGTAGACCAACAAAAAATAAAAACTGATAGTTGCAAAAAATTGTGAACTGTGATATAATAACACTGTATGCAATTGTACATATTGCTATTTTGCATCTTCCGGTACATGAATATACAGAAGCATTTTTGCGGAAAGGCATTGTTTATGAAAGACTGGTTTTCAGTTAAAAGAAACACAGACAAGAAGCATCTTATAATTTACGGTGCGATTGCCCTTGTATTTGCTGTTATCTCTCTCATTCTTTCTGTGCATTGGGCTACCTCCATCATCAGCGGTGTTGTGGTATTCTTCTTCTTGCAGTTCAGACTTGAGATAACGGAAAAGTTCCCCTTCTGGATGCAGAGCATCCTTATGGTAGTGCTCACACTTTTGGTGTTCATACTTATGCAGGTCACAATCAGCTGTGGCGTTATCCTTATCGGTGGATTTAAATTCATAATGAACGTTATCATCGTTCTCGGTCTCACCTCCCTTATCTGGGCGGCAACGGGAAAGATGAAGATCGCAGTAATTTCAGTAACCGTTCTTTCTCAGATCGTTGCTATTGCCGACCACCTTGTAGTTCAGGCAAGAAGCTTTGAGATCCAGTTCTCCGACTTTGCTTCTCTCGGAACTGCGGCTCAGGTTGCGGATCAGTATAAGTTCGAGCTTTCTGAGATCACAAAGATCGGTCTCATTCTCACACTCCTCTTTATTACTGCTGTTATCACAACAAAGTTCCCCGTGCGTGAGCGCAACTGGAAGCAGCTTGTTTTCTGCCTCTCTGCTGTTGTTTGTGCGGCACTTTGTGTTGTTATCGTATATACTCAGATCGGTGCATCCGTTATCGCTTATCAGGATAAGTACTGGAAGTACCGCGGAAGTGAGAGAAACGGCTTCTTCGTTAATATGATCTATTCTGCATCTGCAACAAGAGTTCTCGAGCCCGATGACTACGACTCCGATTCTCTTGATAAGAAGACAGATAAGTTCATTTCCGAAAACTCCCCCAAGGATCCTGAGAACAAAAAGCAGCCCAACGTTATCGTTATTATGAACGAAACATTCTCTGACGTTCACAACATCACAGAGTATATGGGCGGCGAAATGAAGACTGATATTGAGGTAACTCCCTTCCTCGATTCTCTTGACGATGCTGCTTCCAACGTTATCAAGGGATATGCGCTTTCTTCCGTATACGGTGGAAACACTGCAAACTCCGAGCTTGAGTTCCTCACAGGACTTTCAGTTCAGTTTATTCCCAGAAATACAGTAGCATATAACCTCTATATGGAGGAAACAAACAGCTTCACAATTGTTGATTCCTTCAACAAGGCAGGATATAAGACTGTTTCCATCCACCCCGAGAACCCCACAAACTGGCAGAGAGATATGATCTACGACTACTTCAAGTTCGACGAGCAGTATTTCAAGGATGATTTCTCCCACGTTCCCGAGGAGGACTATTTCAGAGGTCATATCAGCGACGCTTCCGTTTACGATAAGATCATCGATCTTTACGAAAACAAGGAAGAGGGCACACCTCTCTTTAACTTCACCATCACAATGCAGAACCATTCCGGCTTCTCCACCATCGGCTTTGACTACGGCGTTGAGATCGAGGGAATGAACAAGTACACAGGTATCCGTGAGTATCTCACATCCATCAATAACTCCGACAAGGCTCTCAAGGAGCTTATCGAGTACTTTGAGGGTGTTGATGAGGAAACAATTATCGTGTTCTTCGGTGACCACCAGCCCTCCCTTTCCAACATCGCATCCAAGTTCTATGGTGTAAGCGATGATGATCCCACAGAAAAGCAGCTTTCCAAGTACGTTGTTCCTTACTTCTTCTGGGCAAACTACGATATCGAGTGCGAGAGAGCAACAAAGCTCACAAGCATTAACTTCCTCTCCTCCTTCCTCCGCGATATGGTAGATATCCCCGAAACAAAGTTCAACAAGTTTGTGGATGCTCTTAATACAAACGTTATGGCTATTAACGCTATGGGATGGTATGACCACGACGGCAACTTCCACGAGTCCTCATATTCCAACCCTCACCTTAACAGCGCTCTCGATATTTACAGTCAGCTTCAGTACAATATGCTTTACGATGGAAAAGATAAGCTGAAGTCCCTCTTCACCATACCTAAGAAGTAATATGTTTGAAAAGGATTATAAGATCGTAAAGATCGAGGGAGAATATGCATATCTCCGAGATGAAAGCGGAGAATGCACAGAGGACGTGTTTATTGCCCTCGCACTCCTCCCCGCAGGATGCGACGTAGGCACACGCCTCCATTATGAAAACTTTTCCTACGAAATAATATGAAACAAGGAGCTGTTGCTTTGCAACAGCTCCTTGTTTTATGTAGGGATGCAAAGAACTTTTTTGTAAAAAAGTTCTCTGCACTCTCAAAAAACTTCAAAAAGGGACTATTATAAATTCGGGTTTATCGGTCTGTTGCAAACTGAAGTTTAGACAGTAAAAAGGCGACCAAGACAAGTCCTTCCCCCACAGATTGGGGGAAGGTGTCACT
>JAZRRC010000195.1:0-1986 GCA_045650355.1 Candidatus Avispirillum sp.
TATCCGTGTTCGTCAGTTCACAATCTCTGAGGGACATCTTGTCCTTCGTCCCGAGCAGCTTGCAGAGGAATTTAAGGGATGTCTTGACCTTGCTATCTACTGCCTCGATACACTTGGACTTCTTGAGGACTGTACCTTCCGTTTCTCGCAGTGGGATCCCAACCGTACCGATAAGTATGAGGGAACACCCGAGCAGTGGAATGAGGCACAGGCTATTATGGGCGAGCTTCTCGACAAGTACATTGGTCGTGAGAACTATGTTATAGGTATTGACGAGGCTGCGTTCTACGGACCGAAGCTTGATATTCAGTGCAAGAACGTATTCGGCAAGGAGGATACTATCGTTACTATTCAGGTCGATATGCTTCTTGCAAAGAAGTTTGGTATGGAATACGTTGATTCCGACAATACGATGAAGACTCCTTACATCATTCACCGTACTTCCATGGGATGCTACGAGAGGACACTTGCGCTCCTTATTGAAAAGTACGCAGGCGCGCTTCCCACATGGATGGCTCCCGTTCAGGTCAGAATGCTTCCCATCGGTGACGAGCAGGTTGCTTACTGTGAGGAGATCGAGAAAAAGCTCGTTGCTCTCGGTGTTCGTTGTGAGGTGGATCGCAGAAACGAGACTATCGGATACAAGCTCCGTAATGCACAGCTTGAAAAGCTTCCCTATATGCTTGTTGTGGGAGCTAAGGAGGTCGAGAGTAACACTGTTGCCGTTCGTTCGAGAAAAGAGGGCGAAAAGGGCGCTATGTCTGTTGATCAGTTTATCAGTGAGCTTCTCCTTGAGATTGCAGAAAAGAGAAGATAATATTGCTTTAATTAAAGGGGCGGTTTTCCGCCCCTTTAATTAGAAACTTATAATTATTAAATTATTTACAAAATAATCATTTACAAAAATGAAAAAATGTAGTAAAATATAGAAGTAAATACATATTTTGAGGTGAAGTGCTATGGCAACCCCTGTTTATAAGCGTGTTTTGGTGAAAATATCGGGCGAAGCTCTCAAAAACGGATGTGAGGGCGATATTCTCGATTTCGATTTTATGGACAAAGTTGTTTCATCCGTCGGAAAGTGCCTGGATGCCGGTGTTGAAGTGGCTATAATTGTCGGAGCAGGCAATATATGGAGAGGCGCGAGAAAGGGTGTTGGCATGAACCGCACAAGGGCAGACCACATGGGTATGCTTGCAACCGTAATAAATGCCCTGGCTCTTCAGGATGCATTTATCCGTAACGGCAGAAAGGCTAAGGTGCTTTCAACTGTTGAAATGAACACGTTTGCAGATTTTTATACTCAGCGTGATGCAGACAGATATCTCAGTGAAGGAAACGTGGTAATATTCGGAGGAGGCCTCGGAGCCCCTTACTTCTCAACGGATACTCCTGCGGTTGTACGTGCGGCGGAGATCGGTGCTGATATCGTTCTTATGGCGAAGAATATAGACGGTCTTTATACTGCCGATCCCAAGAAGGACCCAACAGCAACGAGATATGACGACGTTACTTATTCCGAAATTCTTGAGAAGGATCTCAAGGCATTTGATCTAACTGCAATATCATTCTGTAATGAAAACGGAATTGACAGCTTTGCTTTTGGACTTTCCGATCCCGATAATATTTATCGTGCGGTTATGGGCGAGGCGATAGGAACTAAAATGCATAAATAATTAAAACATAAAAATAGAGAGGAAAACGATTATGAAGTTCAACACAAAAGAAGTTGAAGAAAAGATGGGTAAATCAATCGCGGCATACGAGACTAACCTCGCATCCATCCGCGCAAGCCAGGCAAACCCCGCCGTGCTTAACAGAGTTACATTTGATTACTGGGGCTCTCCTGCGGAGATCACATCTATGGCAAACGTAAGACTTGCAGATGCTAAGACACTGGAGATAATTCCTTACGATGCAAGTACACTTAAGGCTATGGAGAAGGCTATTCTTATGAGCGATATTGGAATTACCCCCTCCAACGAT
>JAZRRC010000196.1:0-14377 GCA_045650355.1 Candidatus Avispirillum sp.
TTCCGTCATCGGTGCCAAAGAAATTATAAATTCCACATTCACCTTGCACCGATGCCACCTCCCCCTCACAGCTGCAAGCATCTGAGAGGTGGAGGCTTTTGTTTCGTGCAACATTCGCTATACCAATTTCATCTCCTCTTCTAATTCCGATTTATCGGTTTATCGGAATAAAAAAAGCAGTCGCTGTGCGACTGCTTTTTTTACTTATTTACTACGTTAACGTCCATTTTGTTGTAAGGAATCTCGATTCCCTCGCTGTCAAATGCCTTTTTAACGTTTTCATTCATTGCAAATGCTATTGTCCAGTAGTCCTCGGAATTACACCAGATACGGATGCGGTATCTGATTCCGCTGGGGTCATGAGCTGCTACCATGATCTCGATAGGTCTGATATCCTCTCTTTTCAGCGCCTCGGGAATAGCTCTTGCTGTTCGCATAATAACGGATTTTACCTTATCCACATCACACTCGTATGCAGCGCTGTACTCAAGGTCAACACGGCGGGTATCCTCTGCGGAATAGTTGATGAGAGTCTGGCTTGTGAGGATGCTGTTGGGGATGACTACCTTCTTGTTATCGCCTGTTGCGAGGGTGGTATGGAAGATACCGATGGAATCAACAGTGCCCATCTGACCTGCGTTTTCAATAAAATCGCCAAGGGAGAAGGGACGGAAAATGAGGATCATAATACCGCTTGCGATATTGGAAAGGCCGCCCTGAAGAGCAAGACCGATGGCAACACCTGCACTGGCTACAAGGGCAACCATGCTTGACATGGGCACACCCAGGTATGCAGCAACGGTGATAAGAATTATCGCCTTGAGAGCGATGCTTGCAAAGCTCAGAATAAAGCTGTTGACAGACTTATCCATTTTTGATGCAAGCTTTGCCTTTCTGAACTTTTTCATAATAGTGTTAACTATTTTGAAGCCCACAAAAAGGATTATCAGGGAAATCAAAAGCTTTGCTCCCGTGCTTGCAAAGAACTTTACAATGGCATCCATGTTTTCTTCGCTTAATACTTTTTTGAGAAGATCTTTCATTGTTACCTCCAAATTAAATATCTGAATTTTCGTCAAATGAGAGCTGATAATTTTCCTCTCCCGTCGCTACGTTCACAACTCTCAGACCGTTTTTTAATGCATAATTATACGTATATGCTGTGCCGCCTCTTTTGCTTGTCAAATAGGCTATGCATACAGAGGAATTGTCTGCCATCCATCGGTTTCGCTCGTGCATACATCCGTCTGTATAAAATGTCTGCATATATTCAACTGCATCTGCCTTCCCCAAAATCTCCTTGTATTTTCCAAGGGAATCAAGGTCGTTCCATTTCATTGTCTGATCACGGCAAGGAAGCGCAAGAACAAGCTTGATATGGGGAAATCTTTCACGGAAGGAGAGGACACACTCTGCGGCATATGTATCAAAGCCTATAGCACCTCCGCAGATAAAGTGATCGTAACCGCTGAGGATAAATCTGCAAACGGCAGAATAAAGATCGGACAGCATCCCTTTTTGCTTTTCCTCGGGTATTCTTCTATGACCCGTGAAAAACACAGTCTTTTCCTTTTCCATTTGCACACCTCCCTTACTTAATATTTTACCGCAGCTGCCTTGTGTTGTCAAGGAAAAGCAAACATGGATTTACTTTTAATGCTTATTCTTTGTCGGTGGGGATTACCCTACTTTCTTTGAAAAGAAAGTAGCAAAGAAACTTTAAAAAGACAAGGAAACCCAAAAGGCAAAAGCCAATGAAATAAAAGGCAGTAAAAATGAGCTCGTTCATTTTTACTGCCTTTTATTTCATTGGTAAGCGATATATCGCTTACGGTGCATTGCACCGCTTTGGCCTTGTATTATTATGCTATTCTTTTTAAAGTTTTTTGGAGTGCAGAACCTTTTTTTCAAAAAAGGTTTTGCATTTATCTCCCCTGACAAGAGCAGTTTTTTAACTTATTAGATACGCTCTGCGATATCAAGGACAAGGCGCTCTGTTGCTGCCCAGCCGATGCAGGGGTCGGTGATGGATTTGCCGTAGATGCCTTCGCCTATTTTCTGTGCGCCGTCCTCGATATAGGACTCAATCATAAAGCCCTTTGTCATTTTTCTGATATCGGGGGACTGACGGCAGCTTTCAAGAACGTCCATTACGATTTTCGGCTGATCTTCAAATCTTTTTGCGGAGTTTGAATGGTTGGTATCAACAAGAAGGGCGATGTTTTGAAGACCTCTGCTGCAGTATGCGGAGTAAAGCTCCTCCAGATCATTTCTGTGATAATTGGATACAGCCTCTCCGTTTCGGTCCACGTATCCTCTGAGGATAGCGTGAGCAAGGGGGTTACCCAGAGTGTCGACCTCCCAGCCGCGATAAATAAAGGTATGGGGATGCTGTGCTGCCATAATGGAATTGAGCATTACGGAAATATCGCCGCTTGTGGGATTTTTCATGCCCACGGGAATCTCGATTCCGCTTGCTGTCAGCCTGTGCTCCTGATTTTCAACGCTTCTGGCACCTACTGCGACGTAGGAAAGAAGGTCTGAAATATATCTGTAGCTGTCGGGATAAAGCATTTCATCCGACGTGGACAGACCTGTTTTTGAAAGGACTGCGGTATGAAGTCTTCTGATGGCGATGATGCCGCCTATCATATCGTATTCCTTTTCCGGGTCCGGCTGATGGACAAGACCCTTGTATCCCTCACCCGTTGTGCGGGGCTTGTTTGTATAAACCCTTGGGATAAGAATCAGCTTATCCGAAACCTTCTCCTGGAGGCGGGCAAGACGGGAGCAATAATCAAGAACTGCATCCTCACGGTCTGCTGAGCATGGGCCGATGACAAGAACCATCTTCTCGCTTCCCGAGCAAAACACATCCGCAATTTCTTTATCTCTTGCCGCTTTTATCTTCGCAAGGGATTCTGTCAGCGGATACTGCTCCTTTATTTCCTTGGGAATAGGGAGCTTTCTTTTGAAGTTCATATTCTTCAAAGGGGGTCATCTTCTTTCTTTTACATTTTCACAAGCTGCGTATAAATATACACAGCTTTTAATAAATATCCGTTATCTTATCTGTCCGTTTCCGTTGATGATATACTTATCTGTGGTGAGGGCAGAAAGACCCATGGGGCCTCTTGCATGGAGCTTCTGTGTTGAGATTCCTACCTCAGCACCGAAGCCGAACTGACCGCCGTCTGTAAAGCGGGTGGAGGCATTAACGTAAACGCAGGCCGCATCTACCATTGTGCAGAAAAGCTCTGCATCTCTTCTGGATTCTGTGATGATAGCCTCGCTGTGGCCTGTGCCGTAGCGGTTGATGTGGCTGATAGCGCAGTTTTCGCAAGCCACAACCTTAACAGCGCAGATAAGGTCGTTGTATTCAGTATCCCAGTCCTCCTCGGTTGCAGGATTGCATCCGATAATCTCCTGCACCTTTTCGCAGCCTCTTATCTCAACTGCGCATCTGTCAAATACTTCCTTGAGGCGGGGGAGAAAATCATTTGCGATTTCTGCGTTTACAAGCACTGTTTCAATAGCGTTGCAAACGGAGGGGCGGGACACCTTTGCGTTTTCAATAACGGAAAGGGCAAGGTCGAAATCCGCATCACGGTGAACGTAGATATGGCAGTTTCCCGCACCTGTTTCGATTACGGGAACAGAGGAATTTTCAGTTACACTCTTAATGAGTCCCTTGCCGCCACGGGGGATAAGCACGTCAACGATACCTCTCATCTGCATGAGAGCATTTGCGCCATCTCGCTCGGTATAGGGGATAAGGCAGACTGCGTCCTCGGGAAAACCTGCCTCTGTGAGAGCCTTTTTCGCAATAGCCTCGATTGCAAGGTTTGTGTTGATGCACTCCTTGCCGCCGCGAAGAACTGCCGCGTTTCCGCTCTTTATACAAAGGGCCGCAATGTCTGCAGCTACGTTTGGACGGGCCTCGAAAATAACGCCGCAAACACCAAGGGGAACCTTTATTTTCTTGATCTCCATGCCGTTGGGACGGGTGAATACCTCACCGCCGCCGAGGGGGTCGGAAAGTCCGATGAGAGCTGTGATGCCCTCTGCAAGACCTGCGATTCTCGCCTCTGTAAGGCTTAAGCGGTCAAGCATTGCAGTTGAAATACCTGCCGCTCTTGCCGCTTCTGTATCCTTTGCGTTTGCCTCGAGAAGTGCTGCGGTATTTTCAACGAGGAGGCGTGCAAAGGAGGAAAGAAAGGCGTTTCTCTTGTCGCCCTTTGAGGCTGCAACCGCAGGGGATGATGCCTTTGCCTTCTCGCATATTGCTTTTACGTTTTCGAATATCATATTATTACTCCTTGTGCTCGGGGACAAAGTATGTGCCCACCTTATCGCCATCGGTTATCTTATAAAGCACCTCGGGGTCGGCGCCGTTTGTGATTATCATGGGAATACCCGCCTCGCCTGCAATGCTTGCGGCACGGATCTTCGTTACCATTCCGCCTGTTCCCACAGCGCTTCCCGCATCTCCTGCAAACTCACGGACGTCATCAAGACATTCAACTCTCTCAATGAGCCTTGCATCGGGATTTTTGTGGGGGTCGGAGTCGTAAAGACCGTCGATATCGGAAAGGTTTACAAGAAGGTCTGCCTTTGATACCACCGCAACGTATGCGGAAAGAGTGTCGTTATCGCCAAAGCGGATCTCCTCTGTGGAAATAGAGTCGTTTTCGTTTACGATAGGCACGCAGCCAAGCTCCAAAAGAGTGGTGAAGGTGTTTCTTGCAAGGTCAAGACGGTGGGCATCCTCAACGATATCCTTTGTCATAAGTATCTGACCTACGTTATAGCCGTATGCCGCAAAAAGGCGCTCGTAAAGGCTCATAAGCTCGGGCTGACCTACTGCCGCCAGCGCCTGCTTTTCAGCCAGTGTGCGGTCTCTGTGAGAGATCGAAAGCTTTGATGCTCCCGCCGCAATAGCACCTGAGGAGACGAGCACAACCTCAACTCCTGAGTTTTTTATATCTGAAATTGTTTTTACAAGCTTTTCAATTCTGCGGATATTCAGCTTTCCCGTATTCTCGTGAGTCAGCGTGGATGAGCCTATTTTAACCGTAATTCTTGCGTATTTACACATTTTTCCCATTTGGACCTCAAATTCTCGGAAAATTTCAAAAAAATTATCAAATTGTATTTAATTTTTCCCTGATATATATTATAATAGTATGAATAGTTATATGACTCGGTTTTTAATAACCTCATTATACCACTGTTTATTTGATTTTCAATACTAATTTTTACAGGAGATAAAAAATGGAAAAGAAAAAGTACAGCGTTACAATTGCCGGCGTGGACATGAACATCATTTCCGACGAGCGTGAGGACATCGTTATGCGCCTCATCAGCCAGCTCGACAGCGAAATTTCCGCTATCACCGGTCAGTCAAGAAACTACTCTAAGATCGATGCGGCTATCCTTGTTGCTCTCGATCATGCAAGCAACAGACTCAAGGCTGAAAAGAGAGTTCGCAATCTTGAAGCGCAGATCGCACTTTACGATGCAAATCTCCGCCGCATGAGAGAGGAAAACATCAGACTCAAGACATCCATGCTCGGAAAGGTTTCCGAAACTGCTGAGGAGATCATCTCCGAGGAGCAGATTCCCCTCGAAACAGAGGAAGAGGAGGCTCCCGCTGAGGCTCACGATATCGCAGAGCTTTTTGAGGAGCCCGCACCTGCTGAGGATACTGATGACGCAGACGATGCTGAAGTTCTCGCAGACGATACTGCAGGAGCTCCCGCAGCAAAGTTTGACAAGCTTCGCCAGATCGAAAGCCTGCTCCGCGGCAACTGATTATAGATTTTTGCCCGAGCAAAAATCTTCGTTACTTCTTCACTATTACCTATTACTTTTTACTTCAAACGAAAGGGGGCTGACATATGAAAAAGCCTGAGCTTCTTTTGCCTGCGGGAAGCCGCGCCTCTCTTGAGGCGGCTATCGAGGGCGGCGCCGATGCCGTTTACCTTGGCGCAGGACAATTTAATGCACGTATGCGTGCCGACAATTTTCAGGGGGAGGAATTAAAAAATGCACTCTCTCTTGCAAGAGCATATGGGGTCAAAACATATGTCACCCTCAATACCCGTCTCTTTGATGCAGAGCTTTACGATGCCTTAAAGCTTGCCGCAACCCTTTATGAGTACGGCGCAACCGCTCTCATCGTTGCGGATATGGGAATTGCAACCCTTATCAAAAAGCACATTCCCGACCTTGAGATCCACGCAAGCACCCAGCTTTCGGGACACAGCGTTCTCGATGCCGAGGCACTTGCCAAGGCAGGCTTTACAAGAATGGTCTGCCACCGTGAGATCACCCGTGACGGTCTCTTTGAGCTTTGCAAGAATTCACCTATTGAGATAGAAATGTTTATCCACGGCGCATATTGCGTGTCCTTCTCGGGACAGTGCCTTATGAGCGCCGTTATGGGAGGACGCAGCGGAAACCGAGGCGAATGTGCCCAGCCCTGCCGTCAGCCCTATCTGAAGCCCGGCGAAAAGGGAAAGAATTATCCCATAAGCCTTAAAGATATGTGCCTTGCCTCACACATCACCGATATTATCGCCTCCGGCACCGCATCCCTTAAGATCGAGGGACGCCAGAAGCCGCCGGAATACGTAGTGGGCACGGCAAAAATTTACCGCCGCCTTCTTGACGAGGGCAGAAACGCAACAGCCGAGGAGATCGAAGCTCTTTCGAGAATCTTCAGCCGAGACGGCTTCTCCGACGGCTACTTTACATCAAATCAGAAAAATATGAGGGGCGTCCGCACCTACGACGATTTCCTTAAAATGGACAAATCGAAGTTTGAAGGACTGAAAAGAAAAGCTCCTCTTGATATAACTTTAACTGCAATCGCAGGAAAGCCTGCGACGTTTACGGCAACGTCTGCCGACCGCACCTTCACTGCCGAGGGCGATATCGTAGCCCCTGCAGGCGAGGTTGCTCCCCTCAGCGAGGAGGGTGCAAAAAAGAACTCCTCCCGCCTTGGAAACACTCCCTTTGAAATGGGGAAATTCACATTTTTAACAGACGGCAATGCCGCTCTCACTCTTTCCGCCCTCAACGCTCTTCGCCGAGAGGCAATAAGCGGTCTTTGCGCTCTTGAAGAAAGACGTGCTGAGGTCCCCGACGTTACCCCGAAAAAGGGCAACAAGGGAAAGAATGAAAAGATACTGTACACCGCAGAATTCCTTTCAAAGGAGCAGATAACTCCCCTGGCACGGGAATTCTTCGGAAGAATCTATCTCCCCTTCGGCGCTCACTCGGAGGAATATGATATTTCCCTTCCTCCCTATCTTCCCGACTCAAGACAGGACGTATGGGATGCTGTTAAGGGAAAGAGAGTCCTTGCCCACGGCACAGGTCAGCTTGCCAAGGCTTCCTCTGTATGCGCAGAGGTCGGTGCCTCTCTCAGAATGAACGTATTCAATTCATCTGCAGCCGAGTATTACAGCTCTCTCGGAGCTGATTTTATCACTCTTGCCCCCGAGGCAAAGAGAGCTCAGATGAGGGATATCTCCTCCCCTGCACCTGCAGGTGCCGTTGTTTACGGAAGACTTCCTCTTATGCTTACTCTCCGCTGCGCTATTTCCGACGGAGATTGCAAGAAAAAGGATAAGACTCAGATCTGCTCCTCTTCAATCACCGACCGCCATACCGTGCGCTTCCCTGTTTTCGGTATGCCCGACTGCACAAACACCATCTACAACAGCGTGCCCATCTTCATGGCAGACAAGCAGGATGAGCTGAAGAAGACAGGCTGCACCGTATATCATTTTATTTTCACAGATGAAACTGCAGAGGAATGCGACAGCATCATCCGTGCATATATGAACGGAGAAGATCCCGAGGATCCTTCGAAAATCAGAAGAATGCAATGATATTTACAAAAAGCGCCACCTCAGCGCGTCATCCTGAGCGTAGCAAACAATCCTGTGAATTGTTTGCGAAGTCGAACCATCCCTTAGGATGGTGCCGAAGGCAGGATCTCGCGGATAGGCTAAACTTTGAGTAGATCCCGCCCCTAAAACAGGGGCGCCCTCCCTGTGGTCGGGTTCGACTGCGAAAACATCATACTATGATGTTTTCTCCGCTCAGGATGACACATCAAGTGTCGTCCCGCACAATAAAAACGCATATTTCAAATCATAAAAAGGGGTTGCTTATAATGGAAAAAGTTACTCTTAAAATAAAGTATCTGGCTGAGGGCATGGAGCCTCTCAGATATATCGACGGCAAAAGCGACTGGATCGACCTTCGCTGTGCCGAAACTGTCGAAATGAAAAAGGACGAGTTTAAGCTCATCCCTCTCGGAATCGCAATCAAGCTTCCCGAGGGATACGAGGCACATATCGTGCCCCGCTCCTCCACCTACAAGAATTTCGGCATTATTCAGACAAATCATATGGGCGTTGTTGACGAGAGCTATTGCGGCGACGGCGACCAGTGGTATATGCCCGCATACGCTCTTCGCGATACAAGAATCGAAAAGGGCGAGAGAGTCTGCCAGTTCAGAATCATGCGCCATCAGCCTGCCATCACCTTCGAGGAATGCGAAACTCTCGGCTCTCCCGACCGCGGCGGCATCGGCTCTACGGGTACTAAATAATGGAATCAAAAAAGCTTATTCTTGCCTCCGCTTCTCCCAGAAGACGTGAGATACTCGGGTCTGCGGGATATATCTTCGATATTATCTCCCCCGATGCCGATGAGGTCTCGGGCGGTCTTTCCCCCGACGAGCTCACCATAGAAAACTCAAAGAGAAAGGCTGCGGCAGCCATTAAGGAGACCTCGGGAGTTATTATCTGTGCCGATACGGTTGTTGCTCTCGGCAACACTATTCTCGGGAAGCCGGGCAACCGTGAAAATGCCCGCAGGATGCTTTCCTCCCTCTCGGGCAAAAGCCATTCCGTTATTACGGGATACACCGTTACAGACGGCAAAACCTCTGTCAGCGGCTACGTTGAGACCATCGTCACCATGAGAGATATCCACGATGACGAGATGGACGCATATATTGACGTTTGCGCTCCCTTTGACAAGGCGGGTGCTTACGGAATCCAGGAAGCAGCAGGAATGTTCGTTTCCAAAATCGACGGAGACTACTACAACGTAGTAGGTCTTCCCCTTTCGAAAATATCTGAAATTTTGCGCGAGAGCTTCGGCATCTGCGCATTTATGAAATAAAAAGGAGTCCATAATGGGAAAATATATTGGAATAGACCTTGGAACTGCCAATACTATCGTTTACGTTAAAGGCAAGGGCATCGTTCTTCGCGAGCCCTCAGTTGTTGCAGTTGAGCAGAGATCCAAAAAGGTAGTTGCCGTTGGTAACGATGCAAAGCTTATGCTTGGTAAGACCCCCGGCTCTATCGTTGCTATGCGCCCCTTGAAGGACGGCGTTATCGCAGAATTTGATTTTACAACAGCCATGCTTCGCGATTTCTTCAAGAAGGCATCGGGTACAACTGTTTTCAGCCGCCCCAAGGTTCTCGTTTGCGTTCCCTACGGCGTTACAGAGGTTGAAAAGAGAGCCGTTGAGGACGTTGCGCTCGAGGCAGGCGCCCAGTCTGTTGCTCTTATCGAGGAGCCTATCGCTGCCGCTATCGGAAGCGGTCTTCGCGTTGAGGATGCACGAGGCAGCATGATCGTTGACATCGGCGGCGGTACTACCGAGGTTGCAGTTCTTTCTCTCGGCGGCATCGTTCTCTCCACGTCTCTCCGTATTGCGGGAGATGAGCTTGACGAGGCTATCGTTAACTACATCAAGAAGAAATACAACATTCTCATCGGTGAGATCACAGCGGAAATGCTGAAAAAGAAGATAGGCAGCGTTCACCCCGCTGTTGACCGCGGTATTATGGAGATTCGCGGCAGAAACCTTCTCAACGGTCTTCCCGCAATCGTTAACGTAAGCTCAGCGGAAATCCGCGAGGCTATGCACGAGCAGATCGTTCACATCGTTGAGGCTATCAGAACAACTCTTGAGAATACTCCCCCCGAGCTTTCCAGCGATATTTACGATTCAGGTATCATGCTTGCAGGCGGCGGAGCTATGCTTGGCGGCCTTGATGCTCTCGTTACTCACGTTACGGGCATCCGTGCAACCGTTGCAAAATCACCTCTTGATGCTGTTGCAGTCGGTATCGGTCACGTTATCGAAAATGCAAGCGACAGCGACGGAGTTCAGTACAGAAACAGAAGCTCCAGATAAACCGAAAGGAGGCGCAAGATGCGCGACTTTCTTAAATCAAAATTTTTCACCGTTGTTGTTATCATCGCTATGGTAATGGTCATTGTTCCCGTGGTTTTCGGGTCTATGGGCCTCACCTGGGTGCTGAAGGACACGGTCAACATAATACTTTCCCCCTTCCAGAAGGTCTTCACCTACTGCACTGATGCAGTTGACGGCTTCACCTCATTTTTCACAGAGTTTGACCGCATCGTTGAGGAAAACAATGCCCTCCGTGAGGAAATAGACACTCTCAGAGACAAGGTGAGCGATGCCGAGGAAGCGGAGGAAATGAACGAATGGCTTTATAACTATCTTGAGCTCAAGCGAGAGCATACCGATTTCAAATTCACAGAGGCTACTGTATCTGCACGTGAGGGCGGCAACTATACTACCGTTTTCATGCTTGACAAGGGCAAGGCCCAGGGTGTGGAAAAGGATATGCCCGTTGTAACTGAGCACGGCATCGTCGGCTACATCACCGAGGTGGGCACCACCTGGGCAAAGGCTGTCACCTTCCTTGAGGAGGGCACTGCCATCGGCGCCTACGTTGAGCGAAGCGGCGCTGAGGGCGTTGTTGAAGGCAGCTTCTCTCTTGCAAATGACGGTATATGCCTTATGTCCTACCTTTCCGACGATTCCGATATCAAGGAAGGGGACAGAATCGTTTCCTCCGGATACGGAAGCGTTTATCCCAGAGGTCTTGTTATAGGCACCGTTGAAAAGATAGAAAAGGATTCCGCCTCCCGTTCAATAACAGTTACGGTCAGACCCAGCGCTGATCTTCGTGACCTTAAAAGAATGATGATCATTACAGATTATGAAGTCTACACAGAAGAATCCAAATAATGCGCCCGAGAAGAAGGGTGAGTGGCAGATTCCTGAAAGAAGCCAGGTATTTCTCACCCCCGGCGCTCAAAAAACCATAGAGGATGCCCAGAAATCCGGGAAAAAGGTAAGAGTCGTTCATGACCGCACCCCTCAACCGAAAAAAGCTCCTCCCAAAACAACTGCTGAAGGACCCTCCCAAAATGCGCCTCAAAAGAGCGGCCAAGGGATTTCTCAAAAAAGACAGGATAATACTGCAAAAAGTACTCCTCCCGAAAACGTTACTCTCTGGGATGCTATTCTTGCAGAGCTGAGAGACAGGCTGAGGGTTATTCGCCTCGGCATTCAGGTGAACTCCGAGGATATTGTAAAGGGCGCAGTTTCTTCTGCCCTTATGATCCTTTTCGTGCTTTTGCAGACAACCTTCTTCGTCCGCTTTGCTCCTTTCGGAAAGGTGCCTGACCTTGTTCTTATCTTCGTTCTCGCCATCGGCGTCTGCGAGGGTGAAAAATGGGGAGCAGTCTTTGGTCTTGTCAGTGCATTTGTCATTCAGGCCATAGGCTCAAGCGGTATGGGACCTGAGCTTTTGCCCCTCGTTTATATGCCTGTCGGTTGTGTAGGCGGACTTTTATCAAAATATTATCTCAGACATACCTTCCCCGTTATGTCCTCCTACGTTCTCGTAGCATCACTGCTCAGAGGAATAGTGACAGTCATCTGCGCATCTATAATGCTTAAAGCTTCTTTCGGAGAGATCGTCACAAGAATCGCTATCCCCGAATATTTCTCAACAATCTTAATTTCCCCTCTGCCCTTCCTTTCAACCTGGCTCATAATGCGCCTGTTCCATAAAACAAGAGCGGAAAGAACGGCAGGAAAGGCTGAATAAAACAAAAATCTTTAAGGAGGTCGACAATGAAAAGAAAAAGAGAGCATCTCTTTCGTTATATAGTCATAGGCGCATTTTACGTCATCGTTTGTCTTATATTTGTCGCCCGACTTATCAATATCCAGATAGCAGGTCAGGATTACTACACCGAGGCATATCACGACGGCTATTTCTACAGAACAGTTCCCATCCAGGCTCAGCGAGGCGAGATCTTTGACCGCAACGGCAATGCTCTTGTTTCAAACACCTACACCTACAGCATTTATCTTGATGCAGGCAGCCTTACAGCTGATCAGAATGAAAGAAATCTCTTTATTCTGAGGCTTCTTGATAAGGCTGAGGCTATGGGAGAATACGACGGATTCGAGCTTCCCGAGCAGCCCTTTGAGAAAAAGGACGGCGAATGGAAGTTTGACAAGGTATTTATGGCAACAGCCTACGGAAAGAGATTTTCAAGACTTCTCACCGATCTCGGCTTTGAAAAGGATGACCCCGAAAAGGGCGGCTGGGAAAAGGCCGATAAGGAAGAAATCAGAGAAACTCTTCTTGAGCGCTACGGCATTACCGACGAAGAGGGAAAGCTTCGCTATTCCGAGGCAGACAGCGCTCTTCTCTTTGCCGTTCGCCTTGATATGGAGCTTTCATATTTCTCATCCGTTGAGCCCTATACCATTATCAGAGACGTTGACGTTAAATTCATTTCCGCCGTAACTGAGGGTACAGTCCGAGGAATCGGTGTATCCTGCGATGCCTCCCGAATCTACAATTATCCCGGATACGCCTCCCATATGCTGGGAAGAACGGGTAAGATCATGGCGGAAAAGGCTGATTATTATACCGAAAAGGGATATAAGCTTAACGCAATTGTCGGCACCAGCGGTGTTGAGGAGGCATTTGAGGACTATCTCCACGGAGAGGACGGCACTCTCACCATCGTTGAGGACGAATACGGAAACGTTGTCGACACCTACGTTTCAAAGGAGCCCAAGCCCGGTCAGGACGTTTATCTCACCATCGATATAAACCTCCAGATTGCCGCTGAGGAGGCTCTTAAATCAAACATCGAGCTTATCGTTGCAAACGGCGAGGCTGACGACCGTGAGCTTTCCGGCGAGGACGCCAATGCAGGCGCACTTTCCGCCATCGAAAAGGATACGGGAGCCGTTCTTGCTCTTGCCACCTACCCCACCTACAACCTCGCAACCTTTAACGAGGATTACGCATCTCTCAGAGAGGACGAAAACTCTCCCCTCTTCTTCCGTGCCCTTGAGGGTACGTACGCGCCCGGATCAACCTTTAAGCCCGGTGTTGCCGTTGCAGCCCTTCAGGAGGGAATCATCTCTCCCTGGACGGAAATTTACACAGAGGGTAAATATAAATATTACGATGACTTCCAGCCCTCATGCTGGATCCATGCTCAGCGCTACGGATACGGCCGCCACGGCTCCATCAACGTTTCCGAGGCGATCCAGGTATCCTGCAACTACTTCTTCTTTGATATAGGCAGACAGCTGACTATTTCAAGGATCACAAAATACTGCAAGGGCTACGGACTGGGTGAGCCTACGGGCATCGAGCTTCCCGAAAAGACAGGTATCCTTGCAGGTCCTGCCCACAGAGAGGCATCGGGTAACACATGGTACGACGGTGATACGCTTGCCGCCTCCATCGGTCAGTCCGATAACCTTTTCAACCCTCTCCAGATCAGCGTTTACGTTGCTACAATGCTTAACGGAGGAACAAGATATTCTGCTCATCTTCTTCACGAGGTGCGTGAATATGACGGCACTCCGGTCTTCACAAGAGAGCCTGAGGTGGTTGATACTGTCAGCCTCGATGCAAAGGCGGTTTCCACAGTTAAGTACGCAATGAAGGACGTTACCGAAAACGGCTCTGCGGCACGAGTTTTCCTTGATTATCCCATCACCATCGGCGGTAAGACAGGTACGGCTCAGGTTACAAAGACTTCATCGGATAATGCTCTCTTTACTGCATTTGCCCCCTTTGATAAGCCTGAGATAGTTACCACCTGCATTATCGAGCACGGTGCAAACGGTACCGACGCAGGCTTTGCCATCCGCGATCTTTTTGACGCATACTTCGGTCTTAACGAAGAAGAACCGGAAGACGATACAACAAATGAAGATAACTGATAAAAAAAGAGCCCTTTCAGCCGTTGAAGAGCTGAAAAAGCTTTACCCCGACTCCGTCTGCTCTCTTGAAAGCGGCGGCGACCCCTGGCGACTTCTCGTTATGGCAAGGCTTTCCGCCCAGTGCACTGACGAGAGAGTCAATATCGTGTGCCGTCAGCTTTTTTCTGAGCTTCCCACTGTCGAAAAAATGGCAGAGGCTCCCGTGGAGCAGATCGAGAGGCTTATAAAATCCTGCGGACTTTACCGCAGTAAAGC
>JAZRRC010000197.1:0-9632 GCA_045650355.1 Candidatus Avispirillum sp.
GGCGAGTTATATTGCTTTGCAGTTATATTTGGCTTCGCCAAGTTATATGAAAGCCTGCGGCTTTCGTTTTGGCAAGCATCACTTTTCAATCTTTTTCATGTACTCTGCCATGATCTCTTCGGGCTCAAATGTGTATGCCTCGTTGCAGAAGTGGCATACTGCCTCGATAGGCTCGCCTTTTTCGCAAAGATCCTTTACGTCGTTTGCGGAAAGGCCTGCGATTGCGGCAAGGTATCTCTCACGGGAGCAGGTGCAGACGTAATCGATATCAAACTCATCAAACATTTCATACTCTGTACCGCCGAGAACTGCGGCAACAATTTCCTCGGCTGTCATGCCGGAGGCGATCATCTGAGAAACGGAGGAGATCATTGTGATGTTCTTCTCAATTACGTCGATAACGGATTCCTCAGCACCGGGAAGGAGCTGAACGAGAAAACCGCCTGCGGAAAGAACCTTGTAATTATCGTCAACGCGAACACCGAGAGCGCAAACTGTGGGAGTCTGCTCGCTGTCTGCAAAGTAACGTGTAACGTCGTCTGCGATCTCACCGCTCACAAGGGGACAGGTGCCAACGTAGGGCTCGCCCATACCCATATCCTTGATAACGATGAGTCCGCCATTAGTACCAACAGCTCCGCCAACGTCAAGCTTGCCGTAAGCATTTGCGGGAAGCTCTGTAGCGGGATTTTCGCAGTAGCCGCGAACGTTGCCCTTATAGTCGGAAACGCAAACGATCTTTCCGCCGGGGCCACCACCGTTGATCTGGAATGTGAGGGAATTATCCTTATCCTTAAGAAGGCTACCCATAAGAGAAGCGGCAGTAAGGCTTCTGCCGAGAGCAGCAGTCATAGTTTTTGATGTTTTATGAATATCGGCGGCGCGCTGAACGATCTCAGTAGTCTGAGCAACGATCATTCGGGCAGAACCGTCGGATGTGGTTGCACGGGTGATAAGAGATGACATAATATATATAAGCCTTTCTTTGTTGCATATCAAAAATCCGTGCATAGCACGGATTTTTGAACATTATATATTATTTTTCTCAATTAGTCAAGTACTTCAACAGTTTTGTTGTAGTGAGACTTGAGAGCGGCTGTTGCCATTGTGTGAGACATAACTGTTTCCTCGGGAGTGAAGAGACCGAAGGGAACTGTCTGTCCGTCCATCTCGAGCATGAATGCTGCGATCTGCTGCTGGATAGCATCAGTGAAGCCGAACTCGAAGATGGGACCTGTGATTGTGGGAAGCATAGGCTTGTAACCGATGATGATACGGTTCCAGGACTGCTCCTTACCCCAGGAGGATGTGTAATAGAAAGCGTTAGCATCGTCACTTGTGAAGCGAGCGGAGCAATCCATACCGTAGATCTCGAAGAACCAACGGTTTGTGGAGCCGGGAGCCATACGCTTTGTCTCGAATGTCATGGGGATCTCGTCGCCGTCAGCGTTGAGAGTTGTAGCAAAAATTGTGCAGTTATCGAATGTATCGCAAACTGCTGTGCCGCCCTTACCGTCGGGACGCTCCTTAACGATGTTGGAGAAGTGAGCTCTTACAGTCTTGGGCTTGAAGCCAAGGCGGAAGGGAACGTGCTGTGTGTGGATACCGAGGTCGCCGAGACAGCCGTACTCACCGTTGAACTTAACCATTCTCTTCCAGTTGATGGGCTTCTGAGTGTCCATATCGGAGCAGTGGTTAAAGCCGCAGTGGATCTCGAGGATCTTACCGAACTTGCCCTCGTTGAACCAGTTGATCATGGTCTGCATTGCAGGGTAGTAGGGGAACTCGGAGCAGCAGCGAACGAATACGTCGGGTCTCGCCTTGATAGCTTCCATGATCTTGTCGTTTGCAGCCTTGTCGATACCGAAGGGCTTCTCACCGAGAAGAGCCTTGCCGCTGTTGATAATATCAATATAGAACTGCTCGTGAAGGTTGTGAGGAACTGCGCAGTAGATTGCGTCGATATCGTCCTTCGCGAGAAGCTCCTTATAATCGGAAACTGCGTACTTGATCTCGGGGAAGTTCTTCTGGAACCACTCCATCTCAGCAGGTACTACAGAGCAGATACCAACGATCTCGGGGCGGGGAATATCGCCGTTGAGGTGGCACCAGCGAGCAGCAGCAGAAGCGAATTCTCTTGCCATAAGACCGCAGCCGATAAGACCGAATTTTACTGTTTTCATGATTATAACCTTTCCTTTCTTTGCATTTGTGATTTTCTTTGCTTTTTGCAAAGAAAGGCACAAATGGGGTTTGAAAAAGGCAAACATACGATTTATGATTGCTTTATTTTCAAACTTGTGTCCTTTGCTTAGTATTTATATTTAGCACACCCAAGCAGGGTACTGCTTGGGTGTAAATATTGAATTAAAATCAGAAGCCGAAGTGCTTTTCTGTTTCTGTTACTGCCTCTTCGATGATCTCAAGACCCTTGAGAGCTGCAGCATCGTCGAGGATCATGGGAGGAGACATACGGAGGATGTGACCGGAGGGAACCCATGCGAGACCCTTCTCAAATGCCTTCTGGTAGATCATCTGACCAGCCTCAGCAAAAGGCTCCTTGGTTTCGCGATCCTTAACGATCTCGATAGCCTGGAGACAGCCGATAGCGCGAACGTCACCGATAATGGGATGAGCTGCCATCATTTCCTGCATCTTACCAAGCATAAGAGTGCCGAGCTGTGCGCTTCTCTCGTTGAGGTTTTCCTCTTCGATAACCTTGATGGACTCAAGAGCTGCAACGCAAGCCATGGGGTTTCCGCCGTAGCTGGAGGAAGCGGAGATCTTCTCGATTGCGGGAGCAAGGTCCTTGGAAACTGCGAGAGCAGTTACGGGGAAGCCGTTACCGAAGCCCTTACCGAGAGTTGTGATATCAGCAGTAACGTCCCAGTGATCCATAGCGAGCCACTTACCTGTTCTTGCCATGCAGTTAAGAACTTCATCAGCAAAGAGAAGGATGCCGCGCTTGTCGCAGAGAGCACGGAGTGCGGGCATGAAATCGGGGGGAGGAACGATGGAGCCGCCCCAGCCCTGAATAGGCTCGAGAACGATAGCTGCAACGTTCTTGCCGCCGGAAGCACATTCGTTATCAAGAATACCCTCGATCATTCTGATGTAGGGAGAGGAATCCTTCCAAGCCTCCTCGGGAGTTCTGCCGAAGAAGTCGCGATAGGGATTGGGTCTGGGAGCGAGCATAAAGCCGGGAGCTCTCATATGTGTATCAGCGCCAACAACTGCGAGGGAGTTTGCGCCGTATGTCTTGCCGTGGAAGTCACGCCAGAAGGAGATGAACTCCTGCTTGCCTGTTGCAGCACGAGCGCAACGGAGACCTGCCTCAACAGCAGTAGTACCGGAATCATAGAACTGGAAGCCTGCGAAGCGACCGCCTGTGATCTCGTGAAGCTTTTCAACGAGCTCCATCTTTACCTTTGTGGTAAAGTCGTGGCAGTTCATAAGCTTCATAGCCTGCTTTGCAACTGCCTCGCTGATCTTGGGATGGCAGTGACCGAGACCGGTTACGTAGATACCGGAGGAGAAGTCGAGATATGTATTTCCGTCAACGTCGGTAAGAGTGTAGCCGAAGCCGGACTCAAAAGTAACGGGGAACAGCTTAACCTGGCTGGAGTAGCCCTTCATGTACTTGGAGCATCTTTCGTGATACTCTACAGACTTAGGGCCGGGAACAGTTTCGGACACGATGTTGGGAACCTTAGAAAGATCCATGCTTGCCCAGTTCTTGCTCATAGGAAAAACCTCTTTTCAATTTATTTACACGGCAATAGACGTCCTGCCGCATTTTGATTCAATATAATTATATAATAAATTAAAAATAAGTCAACACTTATTTGGTAAAATTGTAAAAACCATCTGCGAAAAGTAACGTTTGAGCGTGTGTATGACCCGCAGTGAAGGAGCAAGCACTCCTACGACGTGAATATAAACAAAAATCCCTTGAAAACCGATTCGGCTTTCAAGGGATAGAAGCAGTCTGTTTTTATAATTGGATGCCTGTTATTCTTCAATAAATTTGATATTGTTTTTCCTTGCATATTCTTCGGCGGCTGACCCCTTTGATGCATAAATTGTCAAAAGAGGACATCCGTGGAATGCGTATTCGCCTATGCTTGTTACGCTGTCAGGTATTTTGATTGATTCAAGAGCGGTACAGTAGCCGAATGCGTGGTTTCCTATATATTCTGCATTATCTGAAATTTTAATTGACGTAAGATTTAAGCAACCATAAAATGCGTACTCATCTATATTTGTTACACTGTTAGGGATTTCAAAGGATGTGAGACCCCTGCATTCGCTGAATGCGCCGACTCCTATAACTCTTACACTGTCGGGGATTTCAATAGATAAAAGATGGTCATAACGCTTGAAAGCATGCTCGCCTATGATAGTTACACCGGCGGGGAAGTCATCTGACGTCAGGCTGTAACTGAAAACAGGTCCTTTTTTTACTACGATGCACCCGTTGCCGTGATCTTCTAAAATAAAATCATTAAAGTAAAACTCTTCCAAAATCGTATTTTCATCCTCGTCATTGATCAAATACCAATCCTCTTCATTGTAGGGCCCCGGTTGTATCATATCACTGTTGAATTTTCTCATATTCAATCCCTTTCTTTTGTTTTTTCTTTACTCTCTGTGAAAGAAATATTCCTTGAGAGCGTGTTTGCTTTCAAGGAATAAAATTCAGTCTTTTTTCTTTTCGGGGATGATTCGCATGCCGCGAAGACCGCGGTTGTATGCGATGGCGGAAATGAGAAGGGAGGGGATAGTAAGTGCTGCGAATGCTGCAAGATAGAGAAGGAACATGGGGGAAGAGGGCTCTGAGGGAACGATAAGCACGAGGTAGCCGTGATACATATAGTTCCAGATAAGCTCCGCACCGTAGGTTGCAGTAGCGCAGGCGCCGATTACATCAACCTCTGTGAGAAGGTGGATTCCCTTGGAAATGATGCTGAGAGCGCAGAGAATATAGGTGGGAAGGTTTGCAAGAAGAGCAGCCTTAAGACCTGTCAGCTTATCCTCACGAAGTCTTCCGCCGTCAATTGCTATCTTATCCTTTGCCGCAATATCCCAGATGGCGGTATACTGCAGATAAAGAAGAAATGCAACGGAGAGGCTTGAGGTGATAAGATCAAGAGTGTGTCCTCCGTTTGCAAGGGAGATGGTGGGCATAGAGGTCATAATACCCAGCATTGCCGCTCCGAAATGAGCGAGGATCAGCTTTTTAAAGGGCTGCTTATAATTATATTTACGATAGCTTTTTGTAACTTCAGTACTCATAAATACTCCGAATCTGTTAATTAAGTTTATTCTACATATACTAAAGAGCCTTTTCAAGTGGCTTTCGAAAAAGTTTACAAAATGTCTATGAATTAGTGACGGAATGTTGTATAATACAAAATAGAAACAGGAAAGGAGGCGCCTTATGATAAAGGATTTTGACAGCTATCCCCAACATCTTAGGGAGTTTGCACACTATAAGCTGACCGTTGAGGGATGCTCGGAAAGAACTGTCAGCGAATATCTTTCGGATATGAGAACCTTCTGCCGCTACCTTGTTGCAAGGAGAGAGGGGCTTTCTCTCAGTGCCGAGGATCTGATGAAGGTGGATATATCGGGACTTGATGTGAGGTTTTTCGAAAACATCACAAAGGGTGATATTTTTGATTTTCTGTCCTTCATCCTTGGTGACAGACAAAACGGCACAGCTGCCCGCTCCCGAAAGCTTTCCGCCATCAGAAGCTTTTATAAGTATATGACGGTGAAAAGAAATTATTTTGAAAACAATCCTGCAAAGGATATGGAGTCACCCAAAAAGAAAAAGCAGCTTCCGAAGCACCTGTCCGTTGACGAAAGCATAGACCTTCTTTCAGCCGTTAAAAACGACCCCGACAGCAAAACAAGGGAGAGGGATTTTTGCATCCTCACTTTGTTTCTCAACTGCGGAATGCGACTGTCAGAGCTTTGCGGCATAAACCTCGGTGATATTGACCGAGAGCTGAAAAGCCTCAGAGTAATGGGTAAGGGCTCAAAGGAAAGAGTGGTTTATCTTAACGCCGCCTGCCGAGAGGCACTTTCCGACTATCTTAAAATAAGACTTGCAACCAGGGAAGTGAAGGAGAGAGAAAACGCCCTTTTCCTTTCACGCCTCGGAAAGAGAATCAGCAATAAAACGGTGCAGTGGATGGTAAAAAAATACCTTGGCGAGGCAGGACTTGAATATAAGCATTATTCCACCCATAAGCTGAGGCATACAGCGGCAACCCTGATGTATCAGTCGGGAGACGTGGATATCCGAGTACTGAAGGACATCCTCGGTCACGAGCAGCTCAATACCACACAGATATATACCCACGTTTCAAACTCCGGCATGGAGGCCGCAATGGACCATAACCCCCTTGCTAGGGTGCAGATCAAGAAAAAGCCGAAGGAAGAAACTGAAGAATAATGATAAGGATGCCGCAAGCAATTGCAGCATCCTTTTTTATTTAAAATTCAACTTTATATCCGTTTTTCGGTGGAAGTGGTTTGTTGACGATTTTTGGATATTATGGTATAATAAATTATAATTTTACGATCTTGAAAGGATAAGTCATGGCACAGCTTAAGTATAAGACCAGGGGAATGACAGATCCCGCCAAAAAAGAAAAGGTATATTTTTGCTGTCATCCCGATGAATTTTCCCAATTTTTCGAGGAGATTTCCGATGATATTCTGAAAAGGCAGAATTGTGCCGTCTGGTACAGGGATGAAAAGGATCCCTACAACGAGGAGGAGCATTTTCATGATCTTTCCCGTATGCAGCTTTTCGTTATGCCTGTAACAACAAAGCTTCTTAATACGAAAAACAGGGCCCTTGACGTTGATTTTCGCTTTGCTGTAGACCATCATATTCCCGTTCTTCCTCTTATGCAGGAGTCCGGACTCATTAAGCAGTTCAGCGAAAAGTGCGGAGACTTGCAGTATCTCGATAAGTTTAAGCGCGATGATACTGCCATCAGCTACGATGAAAAGCTTTCGAGATTTCTTTCTGATATTCTTGTGGGAGATGAGCTTGCGGAGAAGATACGAAACGCATTTGATGCATACGTGTTCCTCAGCTACCGCAAAAAGGACAGAAAATATGCTCAGGAGCTTATGCGCCTTATCCACAAAAACGATTTCTGCCGAGATATAGCCATCTGGTACGATGAATTTCTCACACCGGGTGAAAACTTTAACGATTCCATCAGAGAAGCGCTGGAAAAGAGCGGACTTTTCGTACTTGCGGTAACTCCCAATCTTGTCAACGAAACAAACTATATCATGACAACGGAATATCCCATGGCAAAAAAGGAAAACAAGCCTATTCTCCCTGCGGAGCTTGTACCTACGGATAAGGACATGCTTTCAGAGAAATATGAGGATATTCCCGAATGCACCGATGCAAGAAATCCCGCAGCCCTTTCAGATGCCCTTCTTGCAGCCATAAAGAAAATGGCAATAAAGGAAAGCGATGATTCTCCCGAGCATAATTTCTTTATCGGACTTGCTTATCTTTCGGGAATTGACGTTGAGGTAGACCATGAAAGAGCCCTCTCGCTGATTACCTCTGCAGCAGAGGCAGGAGTCGTAGAGGCACAGGAAAAGCTTGCTTCAATGTATCTGAGCGGCGACGGTGTACAGAGAAGCTTTGAAAAATCAATTTACTGGGAGCAAAGGCTCGCAGATTCTCTTTACAAGATATTTGAAAGCAATTCCGGTCTTACAAATCTTGAAAACTGGCTTGTAACTTATATCCGTATTGCGGGAAAATATAACTCGTCAAATAGGTCTGATGAAGCCTGCGACGTGACCATGAAGCTTGTCAGCCTGTGCGACAGCATCGCAAGCGAAACCGAGCACGACGTACGGATGGAAAGGATCAGACTTCATTATAAAGCACAGGCGTATCTGCATTTTTCTACTTCTTATGATGAAACGGACGGCAGCAATAAAGGCTTTGAAGGTCTTCTGAAGGCTTATGAAATACTGGAAGCTCTTTGTGATATTGATAATGAGAAGAATAAAGATCTTAACCAAAGAGAGGTCTTCTATGATAACTGGATTAAAAAGGACTATGCACTCTGCCTTTCATTAATTGGAGAATCGTACCGTAAGGCAAACAATATTGAAGAGGCTGTAAGATATTATACAAAGTCAATTGCAATACATAAAGTGTTGTATGAAAAATATAAAGAAGAAGCAATCACTCCTTTTGTGACGTATTATGCCATTGGCCTTACAAGCATTGCGGGAATACATCTTTTGAATTACGACTGTAAAAAAGCAGCTGAATGCTATAGTGAGGCGCTGGCTGTTCTTGAGGCTGAAGAACGTGAGCACGGCAATATGGATACGGTGCCGATTTACGTAGATACAGCGCTTTCCTTTGCAAATGTTTATAAAATATCCGGAGAGATGCAGAAGCATGCTGATCTGCTGCATAAAATAGTCGAAAAGATTAAGGAATATAAGAAAAAAAGAGGTATCGTTCTGTATTATTCGGAGTTCAGAGCATATGTGTTCCTTGCACAGGGGTATATCCTGCAGCAGAAGCCGAGAAGTGCCGAAAACTATCTTGAAAGGGCGCAGGCGCTGAATGAGGAATATATGTCTATCTGCAATAGACCGATAGACGAGCTTCTCACGTTTACTTATTACACATTGAGCTCCTCCATTGCTTCGATGAACGGAAACACTGCAAAAGCTAAAAAAGAAATCAACAAAGCAGTCAAGCATGCAGACAGATGTATTGAGATGGGTCAGACTGTTCATGCGGCAGACTGCGCCGGAGTATATTCCGAATGTGCAAGGCTTGAGCTGGATGAAGGAGACGAAGAGCGCTGTGTCTTTTATATGAAAAAGGCTATAGATACACTTGAGAAATATTCTTTTACCTCTGAAGATACAAGAGCTCAGCCCATTTTTGTTCTTGCATACCTGAATCACTGTGCTTATAGCTTTGACCATGGAGATATGAACAGTGCAATTGATTACGGTCTGAAATGCATTGAAAACTATGAAAAATTCAATAAAGTATCTCCCGCTCTTCTTGCGCAGTTAAACGTTAACTGGATATATTATGTTGTGGCTGTTGCAAAGCATAGTCTGAATAAGAAGGACGGCAGAGCATATGCCGCTGAGAAATGTGATTATTTTGAGAAAAGGGTCACACAGTATGGAAACCTCTGGGATTATGACGGACTGGCAATGATGTATACGGCGCTTTGCCAGATAAGTGGCATTTTCCAAAGCTCAAAGTGGGAAAAGAAGGCTTTCAATACCATTGAGTATATGGAAGAGCATTTTGGGGATATGTTCGAAAAAACATCAATTTATGCTGTTGTTGAAAGTCTGTAAAATTGCTTTTTTGCAAGGGTTTGATAGCAGGCAATGACTGAAAGAACACCCCCGAAGCGATTCGCTTCGGGGGTGTTCTTTTTTCGTGATTTATTCCCATTTGGGAGTGTTGCTTTTTGGGGGCTTCGGAACGGCCTTTTTTTCTGCTCTTTCCTTCTTTTTTGTTTTGGCGAGGGCAGATTTTTTGTAAATAAAGCTATCTCTGTGAGTAATGATAATGTTTCTTTCATTAACGG
>JAZRRC010000198.1:0-18341 GCA_045650355.1 Candidatus Avispirillum sp.
GAGGACGTCGACCCCTACAAAAATCAATATCGTCTCCTCGATAAACTCCGATTTATCGTTCTGCTTATATTATTATGCCTGCACTTTACTTTCCCCATAAACATTGACAAAAAGGGGCAGAGATGGTAAACTTGATTTATAATGAATTATCCTTAAAAGGAGAAAGAATATGAAAGTAATCGATCCCGAAAAGAAGCACGGTATAGTTCACAGATATCCCACAGAGCATAACTGCTTCAGATACAATGCATGGCCTACCGTATGTAAGGACGATCGCGGTATCCTTTATGCAACAGCATCAGGCCTCAGACTTTCCCACGTTGACCCCTGCGGTAAAAACGTAATGTGGGTCAGCTTTAACGACGGTGAAAGCTGGACTGCTCCCATCATCGTAAACGATTCCAATTTTGATGACCGAGATACAGGTATCCTCTACCTCGGTGAGGGCAAAATGCTTATGTCATGGTTCACAAGCGTGTATGAAAACCATCTTGATCATATGCAGGATCAGGATTGGATGCATCCCTCCGATAAGGCAATGATCAGCGGCTGGAGCGGATATTGGAAAACTCTTCCTCCCGAAAAGGCAAAGGAGGAGTGGGGAAGCTTCGTAAAGCTTTCCGATGACTACGGTGTAACCTGGGGCGAGAACATCAGAGTTCCCGTAACAAGCCCCCACGGTCCCTGTGTTGCAAAGGACGGAACTATTTACTATCTCGGTAAAACAATGACCTATGAGCATCCCTACGGTCCCGACGTTGAGTGCTGGAAGAGCACTGACGGCGGCAAAACTTGGGAGTTCTGCGGTAAGGTTCCCGATTTTGAAAATCTTGCTCCCAATCAGGTGCACGAGCCTCATATCATCGAGCTTCCGAACGGACGTCTTCTCGGCGCTATCCGTGTAAACGGAAGACAGGAGGCACCCACCGATTCCACATATCTTACGTATTCCGATGATAAGGGCGTAACATGGTCTACTCCCAAATGCATGGGAATCGACGGAATGCCCCCTCATTTCATGATCCATTCCTCAGGCGCTCTCATTCTCAGCTATAGCTGCAGAAACTGGGAAACTATGTCCGAGCGTGCAGTTGTCAGCTACGATAACGGCGAAACGTGGTCCGAGGATTACGTTCTCGATGAGAGAATCAACCGCAATAAGCAGCACGATATGGGCTACCCCGCAACTGTTGAGCTTTCCGACGGCTCACTTCTCACACTTTATTATCAGGCACTCCCCGATGACTGGCATACAAGTATTCTTTATACGAAATGGAGCTTAAACAAATGAAAGTAATCAGACCCGAAGCCGAGCACGGCATAGTACACAGATATACAAACGATCATAACCCCTTCAAGTATAATGCATGGCCCTCTCTTGCTATGGGCGATAACGGCTGGCTTTATGCGGTAGCATCAGGCCTTCGTATGTCCCACGTTGACCACGCAGGAAAGAACATCATGTGGGTCAGCTTCAACGAGGGTAAGACCTGGACTCCTCCCATTGTTGTATATGACTCAAGAATCGACGACCGCGACCCCGGCATCCTTAACCTCGGCGGCGGCAAGATGCTTATGTCCTGGTATACCGATAACTACGATAATTACCTCGATCATATGCAGGAGCAGACATGGCTCAATCCCGGCGATAAGGCAATGATGGACGGCTGGAGCAAGTATTGGCATACTCTCACAGACGAGGAGTATAACGAGGAGAAGGGCTCATACGTAAGCCTTTCCACAGATAACGGCGTAACATGGGGTGAAAGAGTAAGACTCAACGTTCATTCCCCTCACGGCCCCTGCCGCTGCAAGGACGGTACTCTTGTTTATATGGGCAAGAGATTCGAGCCCGATTATGCATTCGATAACGATTTCGTTTGCTATACAAGTACTGATGACGGCGCTACATGGGAGTACGCAGGTCAGGTTCCCATGGGAGAGGACTGCGATTACGGTCAGATGTACGAGGCTCACCAGATCGAGCTTCCTAACGGCAGAATCCTCGGCGGTATCCGCGTAAACGGCAGAAAGGATGCTCCCTCCGATTCCGTATACGTTACATATTCCGACGATAAGGGTAAGACATGGAGCGTTCCCAAGTGCATCGGAGTAGACGGAATGCCTCCTCATTTCATGGTACATTCCTCAGGCGCTGTAATCTGCAGCTATTCCTGCCGTACATGGGGACAGATTTCCGAAAGAGCAGTAGTAAGCTACGATAACGGTGAAACGTGGGAAGAGGATTATATCCTTAACGATAATATCAATTACGAGGGTCAGCGCGATATGGGCTACCCCGCAACAGTAGAGCTTCCCGACGGCTCTCTCTATACTATTTATTATCAGGCCCTCCCCGAGGACTGGCACACCAGCATCCTTTCCACAAAGTGGAAATTGAATAAGTGATTAAAAACCGCAGGGGAAACCCTGCGGTTTTTTTGGAATAAGGTGATTGATATGGAAAACAAATTACCGAAAAGAAGACCAACAAGATTAAAGAATTTTGATTATAACAGAGTAGGCGTATATTTTATAACGTTGTGCACGGAAGACAGACGGCGAATTTTATCTCGCATTGTAGGGGTCGACGTCCTCGGCGACCCGAAAAACGTGGAATTATTGCCATACGGTATTGTAGCAGATAAATACATAAAACAAATGAATGAATTTTATGAAAACATAACCGTAGACCGATACGTTATCATGCCGGACCATATTCATCTTTTATTGATCGTTAGCAATGGCTGGTCGCCGAGGACGTCGACCCCTACGAAACAGACAACAACCGTATCGCATTTTATTTCTTCGTTCAAAAGATTTTGCAACAAGAAATATGGCGGAAACATTTGGCAACGTGGGTTTTACGATCACGTTATTCGATGTCGAGAGGATTATGAGGAAATTGTTAAATACATCCACGAAAACCCGATGCGGTGGTATTACAGAGAAGATCAGGGCGAAAATGTGTGATTTTTTTACATAAACCAATGGTCAAAAGCACAAAATAAGGTATATATGTTTTGTTGGAAATAACGATATTGGAAATATATTGAAAAAATCGCAAAAAAGCCTTGAAATCATTGATTTGTTACTATAAAATAAAGTTGGAATTATGCAATTTCTACAAGGAAATAATAAATTTATATAACACGGAGGATTACCCCAATGGAAAACGGAAAAGTAAGAGTTGGTATCATCGGTTGCGGCGGTATTGCTAACGGTAAGCACCTTCCCGGTCTTAAGTCTGTACCTGAGGTAGAGATGGTTGCTTTCTGCGATATCATCGTTGAAAGAGCTGAGGCTGCATGCAAGCAGTACGGTACTGCAGATGCTAAGTTCTATGAGAACTACAAGGATCTCCTCGCTGATGAATCTATCGACGTTGTACACGTTTGTACTCCCAACATTTCTCACAGCTTTATCACAGTTGATGCTCTTGAGGCAGGCAAGCACGTAATGTGCGAGAAGCCCATGGCTATCAACTCCGAAGAGGCTCTCAAGATGCTTGAGGCTGCTAAGAGAACAGGCAAGAAGCTCTCTATCGGCTATCAGAACCGTCAGAGACCCGATTCTCTCTATCTTAAGGACATTTGTGATCGCGGCGATCTCGGTGAGATCTACTATGCAAAGGCTCACGCTATCCGTCGTCGTTTCGTTCCCACATGGGGCGTATTCCTTAAGGAAGACGAGCAGGGCGGCGGTCCCCTCATCGATATCGGAACACACGCTCTCGACCTTACTCTCTGGACAATGAACAACTATAAGCCCAAGTACTGTGTTGGTACAACTTACCACAAGTTCCGTTACCAGACAAACACAGCTAACGCAGTTGGCGACTGGAACCCTGATGAGTTCACAGTTGAGGATTCTGCATTCGGCTTCGTTGTAATGGAAAACGGTGCTACAATCGTTCTTGAGTCTGCATGGGCGCTCAACTCTCTTGACGTAAGAGAGGCAAAGACAACTCTTTGCGGTACTCAGGGCGGTGCTGACATGGTTGACGGTCTCCGCATCAACGGCGTTGACAACAACAGAATGTTCACAAAGACAATCGAGCTTGGTGCAGGCGGCGTAGACTTCTACTCCGGTAATGCTGGCGGCGCTCCTCACGAGAGAGAGGCTTATCAGTGGATCCACTGCATCATCGACGATACAGATCCCCTTGTACTTCCCGAGCAGGCATACGTTGTAACTCAGATCCTTGAAGGTATTTACGAGTCTGCAAAGACAGGTAAGGCAGTATATTTTAACTAATTAATACTAACTCAGCACCCGTGTGCCTTCGGGTACACGGGTGAATCAATTTTTGAAAGGTTCTTTTAATTATGAAACTTTGCGTACTTGCAAACCTTTATGCAAACCTCACACTTGATGAGACCCTTGCAAAGCTCAAGGCTCTTGGCGTTGAGGCAGTTGAGATCGGTGCCGGCGGATTCCCCGGCAAGGCTCATTGCGACCCCGAGAAGCTTCTCGCAGATGAGAAGGCTCTTCAGGAGTTCGTTGATACATTCAAGAAGTATGATATCGAGCTTGCTGCTTTTGCTTGCCACGGCAACGCAGTTCACCCCGATAAGGCTATCGCTGAGTCCTTCCATAAGGACTTTGTAAACGCAGTTCTTCTCGCTGAGAAGGTAGGCGTTGATACAATCATCACATTCTCCGGCTGTCCCGGTGGATGCGCTGAGGACAAGACACCCAACTGGGTAACTTGCCCCTGGCCCGATGACTTCCTCGGCGTTCTTGATTACCAGTGGAACGAGGTTCTCATTCCTTACTGGAAGGAGACTGCTGCATTTGCAGAAAGCCACGGCGTAACAAAGATCGCATTCGAGATGCACCCCGGCTTCTGCGTATACAACCCCGAGACTCTTATGAGACTCAGAAATGCAGTCAGCCCCGTTCTCGGTGCAAACTTCGACCCCTCTCACCTTGTATGGCAGGGCATCGATCCCGTAGCTGCTATCCGTTACCTCGGCGATGCTATCTATCACTTCCATGCTAAGGATAACAAGATCGACGATATCAACACATCTGTTAACGGTGTTCTTGATACAAAGCACTACGGTGATGAGCTTAACCGTGCATGGGTATTCCGTGCAGTTGGTTACGGCCACGACCAGAAGTGGTGGAAGGATATCTGTTCCGCACTCCGTCTTGTTGGTTACGATAAGGTTATGTCCATCGAGCACGAGGATAGCCTTATGTCCATCGACGAGGGTCTCTGCAAGGCAATCGAGTGCCTCGCACCCTGCATCATCCACGAGCCTAAGCCCACAACAATGGCATGGGCATAAAAAAAGCACCCTTCGGGGTGCTTTTTTCAGTTATGATTGCCTTCGGCAATTTTTTTTGGCAATCATATCATCGTTACCCGAAGGGTATCATCGTTGCCGTAGGCATCATCACGCGCGAAGCGCTCATAACTAAAATACAGTTTTGATTTAAGTTGTTTATCCGTCAACACATTATCAGAAATCCCCCTTTGTGACAATGCTTCAAAATTGAGTATTGATTTTTTTGTACTTAACATATATCATATAATCAGAACATCTCAAAGGAGACGATTGTATAAAATTTTTAAGGGTATGCCTTATATTATAGATGGCATGGCGGCAGACCATGAGAACATGCTTAGTAGAGCTTACAGTTTCAAAAAACAAGATCGTTGATTTTGAGAAGATCGAGTCCGTGAGTGATAGCGGGCAAAACAATTGAGATTGTAACCTTGTCGTGAAGAAGAATTTTTGAATACAAGCGAAGATCAGAATAAACAAAAAAGTAAGGAGAGTAACATTATGTGTTGTAGACACTGCGGAGCCAAGCTGATTGAAGGCGGAAATTTCTGCGAACATTGTGGCAAAAAAGTGGATATAGGCTATACTGATTTGATTAAAGAGGAGGGACTTTGGAAAAAGATACGGTATTATTGGGATCGTATGTTGGATTCATCTAAGCTCCTTGATACAATATTCCGTCGCAAGAAATTTATCGGTATCGGTTGCGTAGCAATACTGCTTTGTATAGTTATTTCTTTGCTTAGCGGAAGTTCAAAGACGAGTCTTATTAACAAGTATTACAGAGCATTTGAAAAAGATGATGCTGAGGCAGTTCTTGATTTGTTTTATGAGCCGATAGTTAAAGGAGAACGTAGTGCTACGAAATTGAATGAAACCCGATATTTAAAGGACGTAGATAAGTTTTACGGATGGTACGGTAGTGATATCACAAAAAAGAAAATAACAAATATCGAGTATTTTGATAAAGACAGGATTGATTCCTATAACAACATTTATTTCGATGAGGGACCGTTCTGGGTTAAGCTACAGAAAGGTTGCAACATCACAGTGGATATTGTGACCTCTAATGGGAACGAAGCCACTATGAATTTCAATTGCTTTAAAGTTCAAGGTAAATGGTATATCTATTCTGTAATTAAATAAAGAAAACCACCCGTTAGGGTGGTTTTTTTCATCCCTTGCAGGAGCAGCGGGGTGGGGGATTATCGCATTCGCGGCTGCCTGTTAAGCTTCCCTGGGCGGGAGGGCAGAATTCGCTGACGGGGAAGGACATTGAGCGGAAAAGCTTGCAGGGGTCGTTGTTCTGGGCTTCCACGCATTCCTTTTCGGGAACGCAGTATTCTGCGGCGTTGATGAGATACTGTGCGGGGCGCTCGATGCGGACAACTGAGAAAAGTCCCAGCGTTACAACAAGCTTATCTCCCTCAGTATCACAAAGGTCGCCACCGCAGACAGTGCAGCATACGGATTCGGGAATATCATCGCACTGACAGCAGCAGCGGATTTTCTTTGTTTCGCACACTACCTTGGAATCAAGAATGATGGGGTCAACAGCTTCAATCACTGCGATGGGAAGATTTGAGGAGCGGGAGCATCCGCTTCTGTCGCTTGAGGGGCAAAATCCTGAGCAACCGTTTCCTGCCTCGCTCTTGAAAACGGAAACGTTACCCTCGCTGCCAAAGAGTATGACCTTCTTTTCCACAACGGCGATTCCCTCTATCTCCTGAATGTTTCCGGGGGAAACGCAGACCTCTGCGATAATGCGTACGTATATTTTGATGTTGAGCTGATAAAAGCCGCGGTTGAAGGGTACGGGGTCTATATCGATATATGACCATACTATTCTTGCACATTTTGCACGAACTGCGCCTGCGCGCTCAATAAGCTCCTGACCGTACCCCGTGAGAAACACCCGTACATCCTCGAAGCAATCCTTGTCGCGGCAGGAATCGAGGATGCGGTATGTATCGATGCATACCATCTCCCGAGCGGGTGACTGGCACAGTCTGTTTTCAGACATAATAAAACTTCCTTTCTTTGCTTTTTCGGCAACGGTCTTGCCGAAAGACGGACCTTGCCGTCTTCAGTTTCATAGTATGCAAAAAAAGGGTTTTTGACAATTACTTCGGTGAGCTTCTGTTCTTGATAATCAATTGTAAATTGATACGTGGTCAGAATTTTGTGCTTTCCCCTTGCTTTTTTCGAAAGAATCGGATATAATGTTCACAAATAAGTCACCTGTGGTGAGGGCACTGTTGTTATTAGCATCCCGATCTTTGATGGGGCTTATTTTTTTGTTTTAAAATGAATCGTATGGCATATGCTTGGAAAACTTATAGTGTTTGAGGTTGATATTTTTTTATATCTGTGATAAAATTATAATAGAGACAGGTAACAGGTATGTCCGATCAAGCTTTTTTGATCCGTATTACCCATGACGCCTGTCTCTATTTTTGTTTAAGATATCTCTTGCTTAAACATCCGCAGTTACGAAATCGGGAAAGTTTTCCTCAAGAAGTGAAAAGCCCGTGAGGACAGCTTTTACAGCCTCAAGCACCTTGATCTCCTCCGCTCCGTCTGAAAATTCAAAGCGGATAAGGGCGTTCCCGTCTGAAAACTCGGAGATAAAATTGCAAAGGATCCCCTCATCAAAAAGTCCCTCAAGGTATGAACGCATGGTATAGCAAAGTATGGATACCGCAGAGCAGAGAATATCCCTTCCTGCAACGGAATATCCCGTGTGGCCCGTACATTCAAAGATATAAGTATCGTGGATTTTATTAAAGGTTACGGTAGTCATAGGCGCCGTTCTCCTTTATAGCCGTCAGCTTTCGTCCGTTTTCGCGGATAGTTGCAAGGGTCTTGTCCTTGCCCTCAAACTCCATAAGGGAAAGCATTATCTCAGCCTGAGGTGCATGCTCGGGATTGAATACACCCAGGCGGTAAAGCTCAAGGGCAAGCTCGTTTGCGGATGCTCTTGAGAATGCAGACCTCTTATGGGCGTGGATCTTCAGGTCATATGAAGGAAGCTTTGCAAGGTCCTTTGAAATATCATCCCCGGAGCAGTATAAGAACTGCATTGCCTTGTCCTGACCTGTGATTCTGAAGCAGCGGGGAATAGTGTAAAACTGACCGATAAGGCAGATGAGAAGATAGCATATCTCCTCGTATGCACGGTATGAGCCTGCGATGCTGTCTCGTGCTGTTTTGTTGCCCGCCTCCTGAAGAGCGGCAATGGCAGATGCAGCGGTAACTCCTCCCGAAGCAAGACCCTGAGAGAAATCGTAGTTTCCGCTTGTTTCCTTCAGCTCCTCCACCTTGTTGTTGAGGATAGCAACGTAAACGTCGGAGAGAACGGGAGTTGTGATGGGCATAATGGAGGAATTGGGGTCGCCCGAGCCGTGATAATGAACGAAGGGACGGGTGAAGTCTGCAAATTCCTTTTCGTTAAGAGCACCGTCTGCTCGGACAAAATATCTGCGCTCCGCTGCCATTTTTGCGTTTTTTGTAATAGACTCACCGAGAGAATCAATGTCTGCCTGAATGCCCTTCATTGCGTCGATAACGCCAAAGCCGCAGGGAGAGCCCTGAACAGGGAAGAGTGTATCCATAACGAAGGGATATCGTCCGTGATCGTAAAAGCCTCTTTCGGCATATTCCTCGTCATTTTCGGAGGAATAGAGAAGGATTCCGTTGCAGAATTTGCAAAAGTGGACAACCTCACGTCCGCCGCTGCTCTTTTTATAATACCAGTCTATGACGCAGGACTTGTCCGAGGTGTCAACGCTGTCATCGTAGATATATTTTGAGGTATCAAATACAGGTGAAGAAAGACAGTCTGCGAGAACGGGGTACTTTTCCCTAAGGGTCACGTTGTCCTGCAGCTCCACGTGGAAGAGGTTTTTAGAGTGCTGAATATCGGTAATACCCGGTTCCCAGAAAAGATTGAGAAGGTCTATTCTGCGTATGTCCACGTTACCGAGACCGCAAGACAGGGCAGGATTCCAGAAAATTCCGTAGCAGGCGCTTCCTGCTTTGAGCTTGTCATACCAGCAGTCGGAGTACGTTCTTTCAAATTTGTTTTCGTCAAGGATAACGGGTATGATGTCTGAAAGAAGCTTTGCGGATGCTGTGTCGGCAGCCTCGCGGGGAAGGCAGCTGACGGTGGGAAGGTTGTCCATGGCATCGGCGTGCTTATTGATAATGGAATTGAAAAGCCATGCTGAGGGGGCGGTGGCTGTATTCTTTCTGTGGCGAAGCTTCCACCACTGCTCGTTTTCGATGATACGCTCTTCAACGGATGCCTTTCCCGCCTTATAGCGTCTGAGAGTTTCATAAGCTGCCTTTACTGTGTCGGCAGTCACAGGGAGGCTCTTTTCTTCTTTTCTTGATTTAAAAATATTCATAGTTTTTCCTTTCTTTTAGAGGTATGAAAAGCTTTTGTATTTTGTGTTGTCCTTTAAAAGGTCGAGAGGGTCGTCCTTTGCATCCTCGGCCCTTCTTTCAAATCTGGGGCGCATGGGGCGGCACATACAGAAATAGCGAAAGCTGTCTGCGAAATGATCCTCGCCGTCAGTGTCAAGGTCCTCGGGGGAGCGCTCGGAGTAGGTGAGAAGGGGCAGGGTGCGGATGGCATCCTTGCAGGTGTTGAAAAAATAGACCATCGGGTAGCCCTCCTCATCAAAAGCGAGGCGGTAATGACATTGCATCCATCCGGGGAGGCGCTTGTTGTCTCCGGGCTGAAAATGAACAAAGCTGCGATCTGCCGCCTCGATGATGGCATCTCCCCTTGATGCATCCCAGATGGAAGGGTCTGCAACTCCGAAAATTCTGCGGTCCTTCAGCCATCTGTGCTCTGTTTCTATTCGGTGTATCTCGGAAAAGATACGGTCGGGATTCCATTTGACTCCTTCGTTTGGCGTGCCCGTACAGCCGTAAAGCTGAAGGATAAGATAGGCTCGTCCGTCGTAATCGATTGCCCACCAGTCGCAGGAAAAGGGCTTGGAATAGCCAAAGTCAAAGCTTCGGTAAATTGTCCAGTCCCTTGGTATCTCAAAGGGCTCGATAACGTGGGTATTCCTGCGGTCAAGGTAGTGGTCGGGATCGTCGCAAAACTCCTCGAAAAACTGCCCTTCAAAAATATTCCAGTTTCCTTCAAGCCATGCTTTCCTCAGCTTCGGGGGAAGGGACTCCAGCTTTTTGATGTAGTCGGGGTCCTTTTTCATAAGTGCCTTGTTGTCGGTAACGAGGGACCTTATAAAAAAGTAATCATCCTTGCATTCACCGGGATTCATTGCGCGGTCGATAAAAAGCCGCTTCACCCATCCGTGTCCCCGACCTCCGGGGTTGCAGGTCAGGTAGATTCTTTTGGGAAAGGCGTTGACTCCTCGCACACAGGCTCGCATCCTGTCATACATCTCCTCCGTAAACTGAGTTGCCTCGTCTATGAAGAGAACGTCACATTCCGTGCCCTGAAACTTGTCAAGGTCGGAAACGTTTCTGCAGTAGCGAAAGGAGATAACGGAGCCCCCTTCAAAGGTCATATCCTTGGTTGACTCCTTGAAGGTGGCGCACTTGCCCACGAGAGCCTTCATGGGGATAATATGGTTTTGCCGAAGCTCGGGGTACGTCCTTCGCACTATCATTATCCTGATGCCCGGATAGTAAAGGCACATAAGAGCTGCCTTCAGGCGCACGGCAAAGCTTTTACCGCCGCCTCTCGCGCCGCCAAAGGCGATGTAGCGGTGAGTGTCAGAGAGAAACTCACACTGTCGTGGAGAGGGGGCGGGGAGAGTCAGCTTCATTTCGCCCATCCCTCGCCCTCCCCCTCAAAGGCAACGATGACAGCGGTGCTTTTCTCCTCCTTATCCTCTGCCGAAAGTGAGGCGATAAGGCAGGAAAGCTCCTTTGCGGCTCCCGTCAGCTCCTTTAATTGCTTTAAATCCCATTCCTCGCCGCCGTCTATATCCCCCTTCATTGCGGTTGCGATGGAATCGATTATTGAGGCGAGAGTGTTGACCGTATGGCTGAGCTTTTTCTGATCCCGCCTCTGCTTTTTCTTCTTTTTTGTATCGTTCAATATATCCCTCCTTTCATGTCGATTCAATAATATACCCTTGCCCCTTGGCATTTCTCCCCCTTATTGAATAGTATGATAGGGGAAGGGCGCAGAGACAAAGAAAGGAATGAATATAAGGATGTGTATAGCATCAATGAAAACAATGACAGCCGCCCTCAAGGGTCAGCGGGCTCTTGCGGGGGCGGGGATAGGGACGCAGATAGTCAGCCTTGACAAAACGCTTACAAAAAACGGATGCGCCTACGGCCTCAGCTATCCCTGCCATATGAGCCGCGACGTTGAAAGAATACTGAATGCTCACAAGGTGGCCTACGGCGAGCTGATAGGCAGAAGAGAGGGATAGGATGATAAACTATCTGGATAATGCCGCAACCACGTTTCCAAAGCCTGTGAGCGTAATAAAGGAAACTGAGCGGTGTATGGCTCAGTACTGCGGAAACCCTGGTAGGGGAAGCCACAGAATGGCGCTGTGGGCGGCAGAAAAGCTGTTTTTGGCAAGAAGCCTTGCTGCAGAGCTTTTCGGGGCAGAGTCTCCCGATAGGGTGGTTTTCAGCATGAATGCCACCTATTGCTTAAATCTTGCAATTCTTGGTATAGTCCCCGAGGGGAGCCACGTGCTCATATCAGACCTTGAACACAACAGCGTCCTCAGACCCGTTGAATATCTGAAAAGAAACAAGGGCGTCACCTACGACGTATTTTCAACAGATGGGGATATTATTTCGAGTATAGAATCCCTTATAAAAAAAGAAACGAGGGTGCTTATCTGCACCCACGCATCAAATATCACAAACAGAGTTCTTCCCATCTGCGAGATAGGAAAGCTACTGGCTGAAAAGGGAATATATTTTATTGTGGATGCCTCCCAAAGCGGGGGAAGCCATCCGATAGATATGGATAAGTGCCGCATAGATGCCCTTTGTATGCCCTCCCATAAGGGACTTCTCGGCCCTCAGGGAGCGGGACTTGCAATCTTTTCCGAGAGAGTGTATCCGAGGGTAGTAATAAGCGGGGGAAGCGGCGTATTTTCAAGAGAGCTCACAATGCCCGAGGATTTACCCGACAGACTTGAAGCGGGCACCATGCCCACTCCCGCAATTGCAGGACTTTGCGAGGGGCTTTCCTACGTTATGAAAAGAGGGGAGAGGGATATTTTTGAAAAGGAATCAAAGATCATCTCGAAAATCAGAAATACCTTCTCGGACGATGAGCGGATATGCACCTATTCCACAGGTGAGGGTGCAATATGGCTTTTCAATATAAAAGATGTCCCGTCGCAGACTGTGGCAAAGCTTCTTGACGACAGGGGAATCTGCGTGCGACCGGGGCTTCATTGCGCACCCCTTGCCCATAAGACCTTGAAGTGCCCCGAGGACGGAGCCGTAAGAGTAAGCGCAGGTCCCCTCACCGAATGGTGGCAGGCAGACCGCTTTATAAGGTCCTTGAGAGCGGTACTCGATACTTTAGAGCCGCATTGACTTTTCGCTCTTTTAGGGGTATAATAATCCCATAAAAAGTTTGGAGGTCTTTATGGCTTTTGTTGATCTTAAATTTTACAGTAACGTTCTCGGTATGCAGACCGAGGTTTCGGTTATAATCCCTCAGGGAGCAAACTCAGGCGAGATCGGTGTTGAATCCGGCTCCCGCCCCGGCCCCTATAAGTGCCTCTATCTTCTCCACGGTCTCAGCGATGACCATACTATATGGATGAGAAGAACCTCCATTGAGCGATATGCGCAAAGCTACGGTATCTGCGTTGTTATGCCCCGTGCAGACAAGAGCTTTTATACGGATATGAAGTACGGTATGCAGTACTATACCCATATCGCAAAGGAGATTCCCGCAGTTGTACGAGAGTTTTTCAACGTTTCCGATAAGCGAGAGGATAACTTCATTGCAGGTCTTTCCATGGGCGGCTACGGTGCTCTGAAGATAGGTCTTCGTGAGTGCTCAAGCTTTGCGGCAGCGGCAGGACTTTCTCCCTGCTCCGATATGAAGAGCCTTGTGGCAAGCGGAGCCTTTGCGGACGTATTTCTCCCCATCTTCGGTGAGGAGGGAAAAGTAGCTGACTGTGATGATCTTCTGTATCTTCTTGAAGAAAAGAAAAACAGCGAAAACCGCCCCCGTCTTTTTGTGGGCATAGGCACTGAGGATTTTCTTTACGAGAACAACAAGGCCTTTGTTGAAAAGGCACGTGAATGCGGCTATGATTTTGATTACCGTGAAGGCCCCGGCGGTCATTCATGGGACTTCTGGGACGAATATATAAAGCACGTCCTCTGGTGGATGCTTCACTGAATAAAAAAAGGCTGTTACATTAATTGTAACAGCCTTTTTTTTATTCTTTTTATATTCGAACGTAAAGTGCTCCGTCTTGCTTCTGTTCATAGGGGATGCCCCTGTTTTCCAACACGTTCAGAATTATCTGAAGGGCAATTTTCTCGTCAGTACAGCAAACTTCAAGTTTCATAGATTTGTCCCCGGGAATATACTTGAACGGGAATTTGCTTTCCAGGCACCATTCGGTGGTGTATTTAAGAAGAAACAACTCTGTAAATTCATCCCATTGCTCCGCACATTCATCAGCAAACGTGAAAAAATGAAGGCAATGATTTATAAACGTTTCGTCATCAACCCGTTCCATAAACTGTACCAATTCGGGATGAACGTTTCTTTTGTTTTCGATAAACTTATCAATATATTCCGTTCTTTGGCCTGTTATGATTTCAGGAGATTTCATGAGGGCTCGATAATTACGGTGTAACGTGCGTAAAGCATAGCTCAGAGAATTGCAGGTAAACTCATTTTGCTCCAAAAACTCAAATAACATTTGAGTTTCGTATATATCAAATAGCTTGGGTGCTTTTATCAGTCTGCTTTTGACGTCCTCCGATAAATCAAGAAGTTCGAGAGCATAATAATTTTTGTAAGTATAAGGATCTATAAATACCTGAACAATACTGCTAGGACTGTTTATCCAGCAGTTAACGTCTCTTAAATTCAAAAACATACCTTACCTCCCTAAATTAATGTATCCATTTGTATTATAATCGTTTTTTATACTGTTGTCAACTGTGTCGGTTTTTATATTTACATAAAATGATTTGTAATTGTTTTTATTATATTGACTTTTTTTCGATTATTAGTTATAATTGATTTATAAATTTATTTACGCTCTGACGGTCTTTAACGGAGCCTTATTATAGGAATATACGAGAAGAATTGGATGGGTAGCATAATGAGTAAATCTATTGAAAAGGTGGATAGAAGGCCCATAAAGAAAAGCCGTGCCTATCGTGTTGCAAGAAGAACGATGGATATTATCGGCAGTGCTTTGGGGCTTATCCTTTTGTCTCCTGTTTTTTTGATAACTATCATAGCGATAGCTATCGAGGACGGCAGACCCTTTATATATAAGCAGAAAAGAGTAGGAAAGCATAAAAAGGTATTTTACATATACAAGTTCAGAAGCATGAGAAAGGATGCCGATGCCATACACGAAGAGATGAAAAAGCAGTATGGCGTTGAGGACGTTTCCTTCAAGCTTGAGGATAAGGAGGATCCCAGAGTTACCAAGGTGGGCAGATTTATCAGAAAAACAAGCATCGATGAGCTTCCCCAGCTTTTCAATATTCTTAAGGGAAATATGAGCATCGTGGGTCCGAGACCTCTTGCTGTGTATGAGTTTGAAGAGGAGCAGGAGAAGTACGGCGGAAAGTATGATGAGCGCTATGACGTTCATCAGGGCCTTACCTGCTACTGGCAGACTACCTTCGGTGAGCGAGGAAAGATCAGCTTTGCCGACAGAATGCAGATGGACGTGGACTATGCCCGTGATGCAAATCTCTGGATCGACATCAAGCTTATAATCAAAACATTTTTCGGAGTTATCTTCGGAAAAAGCGGATATTGATAAAAAAAGCGTTACAGCTTGGCTGTAACGCTTTTTTATTATTTCTTTTTGATCTTATCCCAGTAGCCTTGCGCTGCCTTTTCCGTTTTGTTTTCGCCGTAGATGTAGTACTTGCGGCCCTTAACGTCATCGGGGAGATACTGCTGGTCAACCCAGTGGTCGGGATAATCGTGGGGATACTTGTAGCCCTTGAAAAGGGGGCTTCGAAGATGTGTGGGAATAGTCTGTCCCATACCGTTTCTGATGTCCGCTGCTGCTGCGTCAAGAGCGCAGTAGGCGGAATTGGATTTCGGTGCCGTTGCAAGCATAACCGCTGCGTTTGCAAGAGGGATACGAGCCTCGGGGAGACCCAGCTCCTTTGCACTTTCAACACAGGCACGGGTAATGACCGCTGCCATGGGATATGCGGCTCCTATATCCTCGCTGGCGATAACCATAAGACGTCTGCAGGGGGAGATAAGGTCTCCGCCCTCAAGAAGCCTTGCAAGGTAAAATACGGCAGCATCGGGGTCTGAACCTCGGATAGATTTCTGGAGGCAGGAGAGAAGGTCGTAATGAACGTCTCCGTCCCGGTCAAAGCAGCCTGCCATAATAGAGGGGAGTATCTCACGGGCACGCTCCTTTGTGATTGTACCGCCGCCCAAAGAGGCTGCGCAGTCAAGTAAAGTAACGGCACGTCTTACGTCACCGCCCGAGCATCCCGCAATATATGAAAGGGCATCGTCCTCGGCTCCGTCGGGGCAGAGGGACTCTGCATGGCGGCGAAGAAGAGGGAGCATTTCCTTTGAGGGCACTGACTTGAATTCAAATACACAGCATCTTGAAAGAAGTGCATCGTAAATATAGTAATAGGGATTTTCCGTTGTTGATGCGATAAGGGTGATTCTTCCGTCCTCAAGATATTCAAGAAGGGACTGCTGCTGCTTTTTGTTAAAATACTGGATCTCGTCCAGATAGAGAAGGATGCCGCCCTGACCGAACATACCTTCAGTTTCCTGAGCAATTGCCTTAACGTCCGCAAGAGAAGCGGTGGTGGCGTTGAGGCGGCGCAGCTCCATGCCGGATTGTGCGGCAATAATAGATGCGCAGGTGGTCTTTCCCGTACCGGGAGGGCCGAAAAATATCATGCTTGTTATACGGCCGTTTTCGCACATTCTGCGAAGAACACCGTTTTTGCCCACAAGATGACCTTGTCCGCAAACCTCGTCAAAGGAGGAGGGGCGAAGTCTGTCTGCGGCAGGCTTTGTATGTGACATATATACCTCGTTGATGCTGCAAAAAAGGATTTTTGCAGCTCTTCTTTTGTCTGTGTTAGTATTAATTAAATTATAAGACTTTATCGTAATTTGTCAATGACCTTTGAAAAAAGATGTAAATCAGCAAAAAAACGAGAACTTTTTCAGCGATTTGGGTGGAGAATTTTTTGCTTGTTTTTTGGATGATTTAAACAAACAAATTTCTCAAAAATGAAGGTTAGTTTTGGCTAACTTGTAGTTTTTTGTGACGTTTGGCAACATGTTATCGATATGCTGTGATTTTATGACAAAAAAGATATATATTATTTAAATATCGATGTAAAAATATCCGAAAACTATGGAAATTTTGAAAGCGTTGTGGTATAATTGCATCTGTAAAATTATATGGCCAGGAGGACATATTTCATGAAGAAAACAATGACATCGGTTCCTTTTACCGATACACCCGAACAGAAGGCAAAGCTTGATGCTATTATCGAAAACCTTAAAGAGCAGCCCGGATGCCTTATGCCCATCATGCAGCAGGCACAGGACGTATATGGCTACCTTCCCGCTGAAGTTCAGAGCTATATCGCAAATAAGCTTGAGATCCCCGTATCCGAGGTTTACGGCGTAGCAACATTCTACTCCCAGTTCCTTCTCAACCCCAAGGGCTCTCACCCCGTAGCTGTATGTCTCGGTACTGCTTGCTACGTTAAGGGCTCCGGCGATCTTATGGAAAAGCTCGAGTCTATTCTCGGCATCCAGAACGGCGGTATCACAGCTGATAAGAAGTTCAGCCTTGATGCAACAAGATGCATCGGTGCTTGCGGTCTTGCTCCCGTACTTACAGTTGGTGAGGACGTTTACGGCAGACTTACAGTAGACGATATCCCCGGAATCATCGCTAAGTATTAATAGGCGGAATCCTCTTATGAAGATCGGATCAATTGCAAATCTTCTCTCCGCAGAGGTTCTTTGCGGCACAGAGGAGCTTGACAGCGAGGTTCATTCTGCTTGTGCCAGCGATATGATGAGCGACGTGCTCGCATTCGTTAAGGATCAGGCAGTTCTTCTCACAGGTCTTGTTAACCCCCAGGTTATCAGAACTGCTGTTATGATGGATATGCGCTGTGTTGTTTTTGTTCGCAAAAAGACTCCCACAGAGGATATGATAGCTCTTGCCGAGGAATCCGGCATCGTGCTTATGAAGTCAAACCTTCGTATGTTCGAGGCTTGCGGTATTCTCTACAGCGAGGGTCTTTGCGGATCAAAAGAGGGTACCTCCCATGCATGAGGACGTAGTAAGATTCACCTTTGAGGTAGACGGCGAAGATTTTTCATCTGCAGGTGCGGCATCCGTTCAGGTAAAAAAGCATCTCAGACAGATGGGATTTTCTCCCGATATAATCCGCCGCGTTTCCATTGCAATGTATGAGGGCGAGATCAACATGGTTATCCATGCGGATGGCGGTGTTGCAACCGTTGAGGTTTCGGACGAGGCTATCGTTATGATACTTGAGGACCGAGGCCCCGGTATTCCCGACGTATCCATGGCGCTCAAGGAGGGCTTCTCCACCGCCAAGGATAATATCCGTTCACTCGGATTCGGCGCAGGCATGGGCCTGCCCAATATGAAAAAATATACTGATTCTTTAGAGATCGAAACAGAGGTCGGCAAGGGTACAAAGATCACAATGAAGGTCAATATATAATTGCCGACAGGGAGCAGTTATGATAGAGTACAAGCATTCCGTGTCCCTTGACGTGTCGAAGTGTAAGGGGTGCACGCATTGCTTGCAGCGCTGTCCCAC
>JAZRRC010000199.1:0-5013 GCA_045650355.1 Candidatus Avispirillum sp.
GAGGACTTTTTTACAAAAAAGTCCTTTGCATTATCGCCTCATAAACCCGAATTTATGATTTCAATACCATTTGACTTAATTGGCAAACTGTGTTATACTGTCACTAATAATAATTATCAGGAGTACTACCATGGGATATATTAAGATTCTCTCAGAAACAACCCAAAACCCCATTTCTCTCATTGGCGAGAGAGCAGGCATCTGCTGGGGCGCTAACGTGGAAAACACAGAAAGAAACTACAAAAGAGGTCTTGACTGTATAAGCGCAGGTCACGGAAGAACTCTTGAATACGTAAACGTAGAGCTTGTTATCGACGGCTATTCCGCAAGAGTTATCCGCGAGTGGTACACTCATCTCGGCGGCGCTCCCACTCGCCTTCAGGCAAGCACACGCTATATTGATTACGGCAATTTCGAATACGTTATCCCTCCCAAGGTTGCAAAAAACGAAGAAGCAAAAAAGATATACGAGGATACAATGAAGGCTATCACCGAGGCAGGCAAGGCTCTTGAGGAGCTTGGCATCGCAAGAGAGGACAGCGCAATGCTCCTCCCTCTCGGCATGACCACAAAGATCGTTGATAAGAGAAACCTTCGTAACCTCATCGATATGTCCCGCCAGAGAATGTGCACCCGTGCATACTGGGAATATCGCCAGCTTTTCTCTGACATCTGCAAGGCTCTTCGCGAGTATTCCGAGGAATGGGCGTATATCATCGACACACAGATGATGCCTAAGTGCGAATATCTTGGCTACTGCCCCGAAACCTATTGCTGCGGCAGAAAGCCTAAGAAAGAAGAAAGCAATGGATAAATACGTTTTTATCAGCTACAGCTCAAAGGATACGGAGGAGACTCTCCTTGTAAAGGGTATTCTTGAAAGAAACGGCATCAAGTGCTGGATGGCTCCCGAATCTATTTCCGGAGGCTCCAACTATACAAAGGAAATCCCTGCAGCTATCCGCGGATGCAGCGTTTTTCTTCTCATCCTTTCCGATAATGCGCAGAGCTCCATCTGGGTCTCCGCAGAGATCGAAAACGCATTCAAAAACAGCAAGGTCATCTTCCCCTTTGCCATCGAAAACTGCCCTCTCAGAGACGATTTCGATTTTCTTCTCTCAAGAACGCAGCGCATCGAGGCATATCAGAAAAAATCTCAGGCCCTTGAGGACCTTGTCCGTCTTATAAAGGGCGTTATCGCTCCCGTGGATACCACTGTTGAAGCACCCACAGTTTCCGAAGAGAGCATCACCTCCCCCGAGGAGCAGTTCAACCGAGGAGAGGACTTTTACAACGGCAACGGCGTTGATATCGATTTCAAGAAGGCGGTTTTCTGGTACACAAAAGCGGCTGAAAACGGACACGGACGTGCAATGTGCACTCTCGGCTACTGCTACGAGTTTGGCAAGGGTATTGAAAAGGATCCCGAAAAGGCTGTTTTCTGGTACACAAAAAGCGCAGAAACAGGCAGCAGTACAGCTGCGCAGGCAAATCTTGCCTACTGCTATGAGATGGGCAACGGTGTTGAGCAGGACCTTGAAAAAGCTATTTACTGGTACACAAGGGCGGCTGAAAGCGGCAACAAGAGAGCCCAGTACAATCTGGCACTTTGCTATGAATCGGGCACGGGCGTTGAAGCAGATCAGACAAAGGCTGCCTTCTGGTATACAAAAGCCGCTGAAAACGGACACAGCAAGGCACAGAATGCTCTCGGCTATTGCTACGAATGCGGTATAGGCGTTGAGAAAAATCTCGGAACTGCTGTCTATTGGTATAAAAAGGCGGCAGATCAGAACCACATTCTTGCCACCACCAACCTCGGATACTGCTATGAAAAGGGCAGAGGTGTTCCAAGGGACCTCTCAATGGCAGTTTATTATTACCGCAAATCTGCTGAAAACAATCAGCCCCGTGCTATGACCAATCTTGCCTACTGCTACGAAAATGGTATGGGCGTTGAAAAGGACTTTGAAAAGGCGGTTTATTGGTACACCAAAGCCGCAGAGGCCAATTTCGTCCGTGCAATAACCAACCTGGGATATTGCTATGAGGTCGGCAGAGGCGTTGCGAGAAATCTCGAAACTGCAGTTTTGTGGTACAGCCGTGCCGCAGAGCTTGGACAGGACAGAGGTCAGTCAAACCTTGCTTATTGCTACGAAAAGGGTCGCGGCACAGCACAGGATTTTGAAAAGGCCGCATATTGGTACCGCAAGGCGGCAGAGCAGGGTCAGGCGAGAGGACAGTGTAATCTCGGCATTCTTTACGAGGACGGCAAGGGCGTTGAGCAAAGCTATGAAATTGCAAAGCAGTGGTACGAAAAGGCTGCAGCGCAGAATTACGACAGAGCCCGGTATCGCCTCGGACGTTGCTATGAAAACGGCAACGGAGTATCTCAGGACTATACTGAGGCAGTAAAATGGTATACCCTCGCAGCAGAGAATGGCAATGCCGACGCCTGCAGGGCACTTGCGGATTGCTATCTTAACGGAAGGGGCGTTGAAAAGGACCCCGCCGCAGCTGCAATTTGGAGTGAAAAAGCAAAATAAGGTAAACAAAAAAGGCAGAATATCCTTTCATAGGATATTCTGTCTTTTTGTAATAAATTGCTCTCGTGCAGATATAAAACGCAACCAGATGAACACCCAAATGCGTATTGACAAATTTCATCTTTTGTGATATTCTAAAAATAGAGATAATCACAAACAAATTATGATCGGGGGTTGGCTAATGAAATACAAAGTGCAAAAAAAGATCATCTTAACAAATATTCTATTTACGATCATATTTTCCGTTTTATACACTGTCATCAGCTGGTGGTTCAGCCTGTCAATAGCCTATCTCATAATCCCCGCCTTCGTGATCTTTATGTGGATTGCTCTCTCCGATGTTAAAGCATACGTTTATACTGATTCAAACATACTTCGATATTATAGATACGGCAGGGATATTTCAGTCGATTGGGCATCGATCCAAAGACTGGAGCACAGAAAGCTTATATGGAAAAAAGGCTTCGCCCGAATGATGATCCACACGTCTGCACCCAATATTGTTATTTGTATTGAAACCTCATTTGAAAATTATCCCGAGCTGTGTAACACAATCATTAAAAACTACGCCAATGCAGGAAAAAATCCTTGCATTGATGAGGAGTTAATTAAATACTTAGGATTGAAATAAAAAGGCAGAATATCTTATCAAAGAATATTCTGCCTTCTAATTTTAATAGCACTAAATAGAGTTTCGGTCACAAAGGGGCACTATCTAGGAAGGTACTGGGTTTGAAGGTTTCGCCAAAACTAGTTTTGGCGCTCTTGGTCGTTCTTAGTATTTAAATTTAAAGCGAGTGCAGCGCAACGGCCTAAAAACAGTCCACCGGACTGTTTTTGTCACCGCTACGCGATGTGACCGGCCTTTCAAATCCTGTAGGATTCGAGCGAGCCAAATAAAAAACCGATGCTGTGCATCGGCTTTTTATTTGGCCCGCTCGATAGGATTTGAACCCACGACACCCGGAATCGGAATCCGGTGCTCTATCCAGCTGAGCTACGAGCGGAAATTTAGTTCTATTAGTATATCACAAATCATTCTTTTTGTAAACACAGGCACAAAATTTTATAAATTATTTGAAATTTCACTTTCCTTATGGTATACTGAAAAAAGAATGCTACAAAAAGGGGGGCTTACGTTGAAAAATATTATCGAAAGCCATTCTGCTGCCGAAACTGAGGCTGCAGGTGCATCTCTTGCAAGTTATCTCTTGGAGAACTGTCCCGATTCTCTCTTCTTCGTTTGTCTGACAGGCGATCTCGGTGCCGGCAAAACTGCCTTCACCCGCGGCTTTTCCTCCGTGCTTTCCCCCGGAAGCCGTGTCAAGAGCCCGACCTACACCGTCGTTAACGAATACAGAAAGGGCCAAACTCCCCTCTTTCACTTCGACCTCTACCGTCTTGAGGACTCCGATGACGGTCTTGACTCCATCGGCTTTGACCACTACGTTCAGTCCGGTCACTGCATACTTGAGTGGAGCGAATTTCTCCCCGCAAAGCCTGAGGGAGCTGTCACCGTTACCATCACCAAAAAAGGCGAGGAGGCTCGCCTTATCGAAATAGATTTTTGAGGTGAGCTATGCTTATTTTAGCACTTGATTCAACTGCAACAGTAGGTAGCGTTGCCCTTTTGAAAAACGGCACAACGCTCAGTCAATATACAGTCAATGCAGGCAACACCCACAGCGTTACTCTTCTCCCCATGATAGAGCATATGCTGAAAATGACAGGTGTAGAACTTTCCGATATCGACCTTTTTGCAGCAAGCGTCGGTCCCGGCTCCTTTACAGGCGTCCGAATCGGCTGCGCTGCCATCAAGGGTCTTGCATTCGGGCGTGACATCCCCTGCGTCGGTGTTTCCACTCTCGAGGCTCTTGCCCACAATCTTCGCGGCTCGGGCGGTATCATCTGCCCCGCAATGAATGCCCGCCGAGGACAGGTCTACACAGCGATCTTCGAGGACACTAAGGAGGGCATCAAGCGCGTCACTCCCGATATGGCAATCGCTGTCACAGAGCTTGCTGAGATGCTCCCACCCTATGAAGGCGAGATCAGATTCTGCGGCGACGGATATTCCCTCGTTTCCCAACTTTCCGACTGCGAAACAGCAGAGCCCATGCGACTCCAGAGCGCCGCAAGCGTTGCCACAGTAGCTGAGGCCCTTTACAATGCTGCCGAGGACAAATCTGTCTTTACAGCATCCGCCCTCAACCCCACCTATCTCAGAAAGCCCCAGGCAGAAAGAGAGCGCGAGGAAAGACTGAAGGCTGAGGGACTGGGAGAATGACGCAGAAACTTTTTTGTAAAAAAGTTTCCGCACCTTCAAAAAACTTTATGAAGGATACTATATTGGGTATTTCCTATCAAATTTCGTTAGCTATATGGGTATGCACAAACTAAAGCTATCATAAAACCCATTTTTGAAGTTCTTTTGGTTCTTTTCTTACAAGAAAAGAACAGAAAAATA
>JAZRRC010000200.1:0-9380 GCA_045650355.1 Candidatus Avispirillum sp.
CTCCGCAGCACGGATATAGTCCGATGCTGCTTCACCAAAAAGCTCTTCTGTGATATCCTCGATCTCTTTTTCGATCTTTGCTATCTCAGATTCTACCTTGCGGCGGCGGGCTGCTTCCTTTCTTCTGTCGGAATTGCTCGCCTTGCGCTTCAAATATTCTTCCTTACCGGCAGAGGTCTTTTCAGATTCCTCTTTTGCCGCCTCTACGGCTCTCGCTTCTCTTTTTTGAACGTATTCCTCATAGCCGCCGCGCCAGTCGTGCATGGGGTTGCCCATTTCGATAACTCTTGTGGCAAGGCGCTTGATGAAATATCGGTCGTGGCTGACGGCAATTACCGTGCCGTCAAAATTTGCGATGGCATTCTCGAGGACCTCTCTTGAGGGAATATCAAGATGGTTTGTAGGCTCGTCCAGAATAAGAAAGTTTGTCTTTGACAGAATAAGCTTTGCGAGGGTCAGTCTTGCCCTCTCACCGCCTGAAAGAACTGCTACCTTCTTCTCAATATCGTCCCCTCGGAACATAAATGACGCAAGCACGCTTCTCAGCTGTGTCTGAGTGATATTGGGATATGCATCCCAAATCTCGTCAAGAACAGTCTTGTCATCATCAAGATTCTGGTTTTCCTGATCGTAGTATGCTACCTGAACGTTGTAGCCGAAATCAAACTTTCCCGCAAGGGGGATGAGCTTACCGAGAAGTATCTTCAGAAGAGTTGATTTTCCGCAGCCGTTTGCGCCTGCGATAAATACTCTTTCTTTCTTTTTCACTTCAAAGGAAAGATTTTCAAAAAGTGTCTTCTCGCCGAAGCCCATTTTCATACCCTTGACTGAAAGAACGTCATTTCCCGATTCTCCCGACTCATCAAAGCTGAAATTGATGGCCTTAGGAGCATCCTTCGGCCTTTCAACCTTTTCCATTCTGGCAATGGCCTTTTCACGGCTCTCTGCCGCTATAATATTGCGCTCACGGTTCCATCGGCGCTGCTGCTCGATATAGGCCTCAAGACGGGCGATCTCCTTCTGCTGAAGCTCGTATCTCTTCGCCTCGGCTGCTCTTTTCTCCTTTTTGCGCTGCACGTACTCGGTGTAGGAGCACTTATAAAGGTCTGCCTCGTGGTTTTCAATATCAAGAGTCTTATTCGTTACTCTGTCAAGAAAATATCTGTCGTGGCTGACTACGAGGAGGGTCTTTTTATACTGAGAAAGATATTCCTCAAGCCATACCATGGTATCTGTATCAAGATGGTTTGTAGGCTCGTCCAGAATAAGGATATCAGGCTCTGCGAAAAGCAGACGGGCAAGGGCAAGTCGTGTGCGCTGTCCTCCCGAAAGGGCTGTCACAGGGAGAGAATGAGAATCCTCTCCGAAGCCGAGGCGGGAAAGAATGCTCTTGCATCTTGACTTATAATGAAGTCCGCCGCCGTCTATATATCTTGTGTTGACCCTGTCAAGCTCGGAATAAAGTCTTATTGCCTCATCGCCTACTGCAGTTTGCAAAAGACGCTCGATCTCGGCAATTCTTGCTTCATCACGGCAAAGATTCGGATATGCGCCGTACATTCTGGAAAGAACTGTCTCGTTATCTACGTTGCCGTCGTCAAAGGCATCGTTCTGCTCCATCATGCCAACGGTTTTTTCCTTGGCAATATGGATCTCGCCCGAATCGGGAGTTATCTTTCCCGAAATAATGCGAAGGAGGGTTGATTTTCCGCTTCCGTTTACGCCAACGATACCGAGGCGGTCTCCTTCTTCAATGGCGAAGGTCACCCCTGTCAGTATTTCCTTGAGTCCTATTGTATAAGTAATTCCGCTAACTGAAAGTGAGATCATTTTAACTCCGTTTATAATTACTGCCTGCCCGATGGGCAGGCAGCTTTTTATTCTTCTTCAACTGTTTCTTCGATTTCAGGCTCTGCCTCTGCAGCAGTCTCGATTTTTGCGAAATCCACAAAGCGAGTGCAGGCATACAGGAAAAGACCTGCCTTAACAAAGCTGTCAACACCGGTGAATGCCGCACAGGGCGCACCTGTGAGCGTTACCGCAAGAGAACTGACAGCACCCGCTCCGCCGATAGCAGCAGCACAGCAAAGTGCAAACAAATATCTTGAATAAATCTTTCCTCTTCCGAGAGAAAGTCCTGTTTCTGCACAGAACAAAAGCATAAAGGAAAGATATGTGAGCTGGCAGATAAGCTTTGCAGGGCTGTTTACCGCAACTCCCTGATCAAAATAAAGATACAGAACGCTGATAGCGCAGTAAATTACAGGAGTAAAGGAAAGGAGAGATGCCATGGGAGCGGTGGCTGCATCCTTCTTTGAAAAAATGCCGACAACAAGACTTGCCGCCGCAAGAACCGCCATTACAATATAAAGGATCTCTCTTGCGCCGAAGGAAACCACAGCCTCGTTCAGCTTTGCGGTGATATCGCAAAATACAGAATAAAGGATAAGAGCCGCAGAGATGCATGATGCGATCTTTGTGAAAATACTGCCGGGAAGCGCCTTGTCAACAGCTTCGCTCTTTCTGAAAATCACCCAGCCGACGATGCCGAAAACAGGACCTGCCAGCATGCAGATATAGGCAACAGGCGCAAAAATAGAATCTGCACTGAAATATCCCATAGCATCGTTATACTCGCCGAGAACACCGAGATAAAGACAGACCGCACCAAAAAGGCCGAGGAAAAGTGATGCCGCAAAAAGGCAATATATCTGAATTTTTTTATTTCTTTCCATATCAATAACCATACCTTGTCATAGATAAATTTATTGTATCACAATTATCCCGCCATAGCAAGAAGTTAAATCAAATTTTACGAACTCTTTACTTTATATATTGCATGTAATTTCGGGTTTGTATGTGAGGAGTTACTCTACTTTCTTTGAAAAGAAAGTAGCAAAGAAACTTCAAAAAGACAAAGATACAAGAGGCAAAAGCCAACGCTAAGAAAAAACACAGTGAAAATGAACGAGTTCATTTTCACTGTGTTTTTCGCGTTGGTAAGCGATATATCGCTTACGGTGCTTTGCACCGCTTCTTTTGCCTTGTATTACTCAGCTATACCATTTTTAAAGTTTTTTGAAGTGCAGAAACTTTTTTTCAAAAAAGTTTTTGCATCCTCTGCGCCCTATTTTAATTATGTCCGTTGATTCTGATTCTGGAATCCTCTGCGATTCGGGCGTGGTCGTTTTTGTTAACGCTTATCATCTGCTTTGATTCGTTGAAGCCGCAGATCTCGCCCTTCTCGTCAAAAACAGGGACATCGCATATTCTGAAATCGCAGGCATCGGGAATGATAAGCACGCTCTCGGCACAAAGGTCCCAGAGGCCCTGAGCCCAATCGATGGCATGGAATCTTTCAACAAGGAATCGACCAAGCTTACTGCCCGAATACTGCTCCGCTATCTGCGCATTTGTTCTGTAGAAGGGGGCAACCGTTCTTCCCGCCTCAACGAGAAGGATATTCTCGGAAAGCTCGAAGAACATCTTTCCGCCCTCGATATCGTTATGATAATTATACTCGCCTGTGTTTGTTGTGCTGTCAAGTCCGTCAAGACCCAGCCATACGGTTACAAGCTTTTCTCTGATATCGGGATAAAGGGCAAGGGCGCTCGCAATGTTTGTGATGCATCCCGTTGAAACGGAATAAACAGGGCCATCTGCCTCTCTGACGATCTTTGCGATCATATCAACGCCGCTGCAGGCTACGGGCCCTCCGCTTCTTGTGATATAATCGGGACATCCCGCAATGGCACCGTATTTTACCTCGGTCTCGCTGTGGGCGATGATATCCGCGCTCTCCTGTCTGCCCGATTCAACGGTCTCGTCTGAATTTTCGTTGTAGGGGGCGCAGGTTACGGCAAGAACTCTCACCTTATCGGGGGAGGCAAGTGCATAGCCGCAGGCAAACTGATCGTCTCCGTCTGCTCCCATGTCGCAGTCCACGATTATATCCTTAATTCTGTCTGATTTTATATCCTTGAGTATTTCTTCAAGTGTCATGGTAATCTCTCCCTGAATATCCAGTTTATTGCATCATAAAAATGCTTGTATTCCGTTTCGCCAAAGTATTCGGAGTCTGTCATCGTACCGTCGTAATAACAGTCCTTCCTCACAAGACATCCGTTTTCATAGGTGTTTCCGTAATAATAGCTCCACTTGTAGTCTGCACCCTCGTTTGTTATCTTTTCCTGAGTAACAAGACCGGACGTCAGAATATATTCGTGAGATATGGTTAAGGATTCCGTTTTTTCTGTCAGCACTCTGCCTGCCTCATCGTAGGTGCAGGTCTTTTCCTCGTGGTAATATCCTCTCTCGCCGTTGTATCGGGAGAATCTTGTGCCAACGTGGGTGCGCATTTCATCGTAAAGCAATCTGTAAATCGTGTTTTCCTGCTTTACGTTTCTTGAGTTCTGAGTTGCAATTTTGCCGTCATCCTCATAAGTGTAGGCATATGCTGTCTGTATCTGACCCTCGCAGTAGCGCTTTTCCTCAATTATCTTACCCTCTTCATCAAGATAGTAGTCATCACGCCACTTCTCTGTTCTGGTATCGTTTATGGTAACTATCCATTCCCTTTTCAGCGGAAGTCCGTTTTCATCGAAGTAGACTGTGTAGGTAATGGGGGTCTCCTCAGTGTAATCCGTTTTGGAAAGGGTCATTCCATCGGCAGAATAAGTATATTCCCACTGGAGCTTTCCGTCCTTCTCTTTTTTGAGGGGGACTGTATACGTAACCTCTTTTGTCGGCTCCGTCACTTCCGTTTCGGGGGGAGCTGTTATTTTTTCTGTTGTATCGGGGGCCGTTGTTTCTGCATTACCCTCTCCTGCGCAGGAAACCAGGGCAAAGCACATCACAAAAGCCAGAAATACCGTTATTTTTTTAAAAACAGATCTCACTTTTCCTCCAACTTTCCTTTTATTGTACCTATGTTGCCACAATGCATCCAACAAGGCGAACATTTGTTCGTTTTTCTCTTGAAATACAGTATAATTGGTATTATAATATTATCGGACGGTGTCGGTACTCTCTCAACACCGATGATTTACCGTTCAGGCTCAGCATTCGCTACCCTGAGCCCTCCCGTACTGTTACAATAGCACAAATTCTGCATTGAGTCAAGTATATGCTTTCCTCTCCCTCAATGGGGAGACAAACTTCTCCGTATCTGATATTTTATTAATCGACAAAGTGGTGCTTTATCGCAACACAATGCAACAAAATCAGCTGTCGAAAGCCTTGACACAATTACCAAAAATTGGTAATATCTATGCAGAAGGAAACAGAAAGGAAGGTCAAAATGGAAATAGATATTGAAAAGCTTAAAGAAACTGTTATTTTGAGAAACACCACCCTGGAGGCGCTGGCATACGAGATGGGGATAAACAGAAGCACCCTTTACAGAAAGCTGAAAAGAGGTCCTTCAGCCATTACTCTGAAGGATGCAAAAACCATTTCAAGAAGCCTTGAGCTTTCACCCGTTGAGGCCAACATCATTTTCGGAGGCGGATATGTCTCTGTTATGTAAGGACGGAATTTCCGCCTGCTGCGCCTGTGGCAGCTGCTTTGAATACAGCGAGACCTGCAGCTCATGCCAAAGGCCCATGATTGACGGAGAAAAATATTACAGGCTCTCGCGAAAAACCATCTGCAAGGACTGCACCGATATCCCCGAGGGCGAAAAATGCATCCTTTGCAGAAAACCCACGTCTAACGGAATACGCTACGGCGATATTGTCCTGTGTCGCTCCTGCTCCGGCGTTGCCACGGGGTACATAGGCTATATCTGACGAATACTCTGAACAAAGAAAGGAATTATTATTATGCCGAATAAAGCGATAGACGCACAGATTTTCTGCCCCTTTTATATTACCGAATCAAAAATGAGCATAACCTGCGAAGGAATCATCGGAGCTCAGACCGTTTCAAGATTCAATAATGAAACGGACAAGGTTTACCACGAAAATGCCTTCTGCACCGATAAGACCTGCGCCGGCTGCGGCGTTTTCTCAGCTCTCATAAAAAATTACCACACCCCAAGAATAAGACATTAAAGTTAGGTTTTATCGGGAAGAGGGTACGATAGTCGCTTTTTTGAAAAAAAGCTCCGCAAAAAACTTTATAAAAGGAGACGTTGAAGAGATTTTTTCTCTTCAACGTCTCCTTTAAAGCCCTGCGGGCTTTTCTTCAAAGAAGTAATTCCCTTCCTCGATAAACCTAACTTTTATATCTTCTTTTTGAAGTGCAGAAACTTTTTCAAAAAAGTTTTCCGTATACTAAAGCAAAACCGAAAGTATAAATCCCCCTTGCAAATTGCAAGGGGGATTTGTTATTAAATTCTATAAATCCATTCTTCACAGGTTGTAAATTTCAATGCTTCCTCAAATTTAGCATTATTTGATATGACAGCTCCGTCTATCACAATCTCTACGCCAATATGTGGGTCAAGAATAAACTCCTGTCCTTTGATTTGTGTTCTGAATACTATTGCCTTTTCGCCTTCGATTTCTTTATAGCAATACCTCAATACTTTTATCTTTTTTGAGTTAATAAATACGTCAATATGTTTCTTCACAAAGAAACTCCTTTATTTTTGACAGCTGCTTTTCGCCCTCGGTGCGGCCGAGGTCATAGACGCTCTGAAGCACTGCAGGGTCCTTTTCAAGGCGCTTTATGGGAAGAGCCGTTTCGGGACGGATAACAAGTATTGCCCCCTCCGCTTCCCTTTTTGCAACGTACTCAAGAGTTTCGTTATACACCTCGTGTCGGCGCTCCATCGCCTCGATGACCTTAGGATATTTTCTGAGAGTCAGCTTCATTAAAGAAAGCATGCTCGCCTTTTCTTTTCTGTAGCTTGCCGGCTGAGTGAGGATGATAACGTTTCTGTCATAGCCAAGACTTTCAAAAAACTTAAGAGGTACGGAATCCGCAATTCCGCCGTCAAGAAGGCGCATATCACCCACCTCCACCACTCGTGAAACAAGAGGAAGTGATGCGGATGCCTGAATATGGAGAAGGTCCTCTCCGAGACCGTCGTAGCACTTATGATAAACAGCCTCTCCCGTTTTGCAATCAGTTGCAACGGTATAAAACTCCATAGGATTTGCTATAAAAGCAGGGGTATCGAAGGGGTCAAGCTCCAGAGGGATTCTCTTATAGCAGAAATTCACGTCGAAAAGATTTCCCGTTTTGATGAGATTTCGCATACTGCAATAGCGCTTGTCACCGGCATATTTCAAATTATATCTTAAAGTTCTGCCAATCTGACCGGATTTATAATTGCAACCGAATGCAGCACCTGCGGAAACACCTACAGCACCGTCAAATTCGATCTTATTTTCCATCATAACGTCTGTTACTCCTGCAGTAAACAGCCCGCGCATTGCGCCACCCTCAAGAATAAGCCCTTTTTTCAAAGCAAACACCTACCATAATAATTTAAAAGAATTATACATCATTTCCTGTAAAAATTCAAGTTTTTTAAATCAGGATTGCGAGGAAGGGGTTACGCTACTTTCTTTGAAAAGAAAGTAGCAAAGAAACTTTAAAAAGACAAAGAAACAGAAAGGCAAAAGCCACCACAAATGAAAGACTGAAAAAATGAACTCGTTCATTTTTTCAGTCTTTCATTTGTGGCGGGGGGCGATATATCGCCCAGGTGCGAAGCACCTTTCCTTTTGCCTTGTATTATTTTGATCTCCCTTTTCAAAGTTTTTTGGGAGTGCAGAGGACTTTTTTACAAAAAAGTCCTTTGCAACAAAAAAGAGCTGTTGCGAAGGCAACAGCTCTTGAGTATTCTTACTGAGCAGCAGATACGATAGCGTCAAACTTCTCGGGGATGAGAGATGCGCCGCCGATAAGGCCGCCGTCTACGTGGTACTTGGAAAGAAGCTCTGCAGCGTTCTGATCGTTCATGCTTCCGCCGTACTGGATTGTTGTAGCCTCTGCTACCTCATCACCGTAAAGCTTTGCGATTGTTGCACGGATAACGCCGCAAGTCTCGTCAGCCTGCTCGGGAGTAGCTGTGAGGCCTGTGCCGATAGCCCATACAGGCTCGTATGCGATGATAACGTTCTTCATGTCCTCTGCGGAAATGCCTGCGAGGTCGAGCTTTGTCTGGATAGCAACTACCTCATCAGTAATACCTGCAAGTCTCTCCTCCTTAACCTCACCGAGGCAGAGAAGAACCTTGAGGCCTGCAGCAAGAGCAGCCTTTGTTCTCTTGTTTACAGTCTCGTCTGTCTCACCGAAGTACTGTCTTCTCTCGGAGTGACCGATTACAACGTACTCAACGCCGCACTCAACGAGCATAGCAGCGGAAATCTCACCTGTGAAGGCACCCTTAGCCTCGAAGTGAACGTTCTGAGCACCGATCTTAACGTTTGTGCCCTTTGCAGCCTCGATTGCAGCTGCGATATCAACGAAGGGAACGCAGAGAACGATGTCGCATCCGTCCTTGCCCGCTACGAGCTCAGCTGTCTTCTTAACTGCAGCAGCTGCCTCGGAGGGAGTCATATTCATTTTCCAGTTACCGGCAATGATTGCCTTACGTGTAGCCTTGTTCATTTTAATTACCTCTTTTATGTTATTTTTTCGCTCAAGATCCCGCTTCGCGCCCTCCCATAGGTCGGGTTCGGCTTCGCAAACAACTCACAGGGTTGTTTGCTGCGCTCAGGATGACGAGCGAGGTGAAAGTTACGGGCGGCTAAGCGCCGCCCGTGATAAAGTCTTAATTACTTGTCCTGGAGGCAAGCGATACCGGGAAGCTCAAGACCCTCGAGGAACTCGAGAGATGCGCCGCCACCTGTGGAGATGTGTGTCATCTTGTCAGCGAAGCCGAGCTTTGCAACTGCTGCTGCAGAGTCGCCACCGCCGATGATGGAGATTGCGCCGGAATCAGCAACTGCCTTAGCAACTGCCTCTGTACCGCCAGCAAAGTTCTTCCACTCGGAAACGCCCATAGGTCCGTTCCAAACTACTGTGCCTGCGCCGTTGATAGCGTTAGCATAAAGCTCACGTGTCTCTTCACCAACGTCGAGACCCATCCAGCCCTCGGGAATAGCATTGGACTTAACGAACTGGAACTCTGTGTTCTCGTCGTATTCCTTACCAACTACGTTGTCGATGGGGAGGAGGAACTTAACGCCCTTAGCCTCAGCCTTTTCAAGAAGCTCCTTAGCGAGCTCAACCTTGTCATCCTCGCAGATGGAAGTACCGATCTCGTAGGCGAAGGACTTGATGAATGTGTAAGCCATACCGCCACCGATGATGAGTGTATCAACCTTCTCGATGAGGTTGTTGATAACGCCGATCTTGTCGGAAACCTTAGCGCCGCCGAGAATAGCAACGAAGGGTCTCTTAGGATCGCTGAGAGCCTGACC
>JAZRRC010000201.1:0-6284 GCA_045650355.1 Candidatus Avispirillum sp.
GGAGGAGGAGAACTCGAGAAGCTCTGCCCACTCAGTGGAGGGAGTTACCAGAGGCTCAAGGGAGTATACCTCGTTGGGGCTGAGAGTGATCTCCTCTTCAAGGCCCTCGAAGTAGAAGTCCTTATAGTTATCGGGGAGACCGATCTCGTATGTTGCGTAGTTAAGCGCGTAGTCGTAAGCTGTGATTACAAAGGTGTTCTTTGTAGCAGCGTTATTCTTGATGTCGTAGATATAATCGGTAAGCTCGTATGTTACCTTTGTTGTGCTGTTGCGCTCGGAGTAAACGGGAGTCATGTACTGCTCGAAATTCTTCATTTCAGGAGCGGGGTTACCGTTTTCGTCCTCGCCTGCAGTTACGTAACCGATCTGAGAGCACATTGCATAGTGGTTATCGTAAATATAGGCATCTGCATAAAGTCTGTTCTTCTTGAGGGTCTTATCGTACTCGAAGCGGTATTCAACGTTAGTAACGGTAGGAGCCTGGAAGTCGATTGTGAGGGGGAATTCGAAGACGTTCTTCTTGTTTGTCTCCTTACCGCCGTCCTCGCCGTAGTCGAGGTAGCCCTCGAGGCGGACTGTATATGTTGTATTGTTCTCGAGCTGATACTCGGTTGTATCGAATTCGATCTCAACGTTTGCGGGGTAGATTGTGGGGCCGCCGTCGCTGTAGGACTTACGAACGTCGTTATCAACTGTTTCGAAGATAACCTCGCCGGAGGAATCGTCGGTGATAGTCACCTCGATGCGCTCTGCGTTTCTGAGAAGACCTGCCCAAACGAAGCGGAGGGAGTGAACTGTGCCGATCTGGTTAGAGAGGGCAACGTAGTTCTCGTTAGCTGCAATAACGATGTCCTTGGGGTCCTGAATGAAGTAGTAGGAGCCGAGGTAGCTTACGTAGTCATCGGAAACACCGCCGACAGGACGGGAAGCATATGCATCCGCCATTGTCTTGTCCTCGGGGTCGATACCGTCGTCAAGCTCGTCTGCGTTTGTATCGTAGAATGTAAGGTCAAAGAGGGGAGCCTTTGTCCAGTCGCCGAAGTAAGCGAGGTAGGGAACGTTAAGGTCGATCTTTGTACCGGACTTAGCCTCAAGTGTGAGGAAGCCTTCAACGTACATACCGTTTTCGAAGGAATCGTTAAGATACTTCTTATCCTCATCGGAGAGAGTGAGCTTAACTGTTACCTTAGCTTCGCCGCCGGCCTTAACGCTGATTGTCTTGCCGGTCTTCTTGCCGCCCTCAACGGAAAGGATCTCGATCTTCGCACCGTCGAGTGTGTATGCCTCTTCGGTTACTGTTGTTTCACCTGCATTTGTCTTGGTTTCGCTTACGCCCTCAGTAAGAACGTAGCTGCCAAGCTTGTAGGATACCTTCTTGTCACCGAAGTTGGAGATTGCGAAGGTCATTTCGTAAACGCCTGTCTTCTTGGGGTCATCGCCAAGCTCAAGCTTTGTCTTGTTCATCTCGTTGCCGTCTTTATCGTAGGTCTTGATAAATGCGGGAGTGTCGATGGAAGCCTGGAGGTTAGCAAGACCTGCACCCTGCTTTCTTACAGCGTAGGGAAGGCCGTTTGTATTGATAGCGATATCAGCTGTGGACATTACAAGGCGGTTAACCATATCGTTAACTGCGTTGTTGTCGTCAGCTATCTCGGGGAAGTTTTCAACAACGTACTGTCTGAGAAGGATTACAACACCTGCGAGGTTGGGACAAGCCATGGACGTACCGGAGATACGGTCATAGCCGCCGCCTGTGATGGAGGAAAGAATGCTTCCGCCGTGTGCTGTGATCTCAGGCTTGATTCTGAGGTCAGGTGTGGGACCCCAGGAGGAGAAGTCGGACATGAAGGGACCGGATGTCTGAGTCTTCTTGATCTTCAGTGTGCCGGAGTCCTTCTGAGCAAGCATTTCACCGTCGTCCTGAGAGATAGAACAAACAGCGAGCTTAGCCTTACCAACGTTCATCTTGATGTCACCGGATACGTTGTTGTAAACGATGATACCTGCAGCGCCCTGCTCCTCAGCGATGAGCGCCTTTTCCTCGAATGTATTGGAACCACGTCTTACAAGCGCGATCTTGCCTTCAACGTCAAGACCTGTATAGTCAGCGGAACGGCCTACACCGGGAATGAGAACGTATTCGATCTCAATGGAGTCCTTCTTGCCGAGGAGGGTCTTGAAGAAATCGTTTTCCTCACCGGATGCATCGGAGGACTCTGTGAAGTAGATGATCTTCTTGTTGTAGAGGAGGTAGGGAGTCTCAACGCCGGCGATGGAAGCTACGGACATTGTGCCCTCGTAAGTGGAGGGAGAGCCTACTGTACCTGTATCGGGGTTGGATGTAAGACCGAGGTTACCGTTCTTCTCACTTCCGTTTGCACTGGAGAAGCTGTTGGAAGCAGCAACGATCATGCTGATGCCTGCCTCACGGATCTTGTCGAATACACCGCCCACTGCCTCTTCGTCAGTTTCTCTGGAGAAGCCGCATGCTGTACCGATGGACATGTTGATAACGTCAACACCGAGAACTACGCAGTCATCAAGAGCTGCGAGGATCCATGCAGTTCTGGAGGAATCCTGAACGTCGGAGAATATCTTCATGGGAACTACCTGAGCGTTGGGAGCAACACCGCGGATAGTATCGTCGTTACCTACGATAACGCCGGCAACGTGAGTACCGTGGTTGTTGTGTGTGGAATAAACGTCAGGGTCGTTATCCGCATAGTCAAAGCCGAAGGGAACCTTCTCGTTAACGTAAACGTCGTCTACTGTAAGACCGTCGAGAAGCTCGCTTGCATCTGTTTTGCCAACAACCTTCTTAACGTCGTTATAGGTGAGACCGAGGTTTTCGCTTGTGAAGTTGTCTGTGGAGAATGCAGTGTGGTTGGTGTCAAGACCTGTGTCAAGAACAGCAACAACCATTCCGCTTCCGTCGTAGCCGCAGCCTTCGCTGTTGAAGATACCTGTGTCGAAAACGTTTACTTCGTTTTCAACAAGCTCTGTTTCGCAAGAGTTGTAAACCTCACCGACGATGGCATTCATGCCACGGCCGAGAGACTTGCAGGTAGCCTCGAAGTCGCCTGCCTTGATAATAAGCTCAAAGCCTGCGAGCACTGCGGAGTATTCCTCACCGATGGTGTAGGAAATATCCTTCTTGTCGAGCTTTTTGAGAACGTCAGCCTTCTTGTTGCTGACAGCCTGCTTTACCTTAGCAGTGTTCTCATCGTTCTGGGCATACTCCGAAAAGCTCATTGTCTTATCGGTGCCGTTGTAAGCATCCATAACGGAAGCGCCGTCAACAGTGATGATGACGGAGATCTCCTCGTCAGCGCTTACACCCTCAGGCAGCTTGAACATCTTCGAGTTATCAATGTAGCTCGAATAGTCAACCGCCAGGTTGTTGAGCTGTGTGATGTGAGATGCATTGAACTCACCAGCTCCGACTGTGGGGACAGCTATCATGCCTGCAAGCATAGAAATTACAAGCAGAAGTGAGAGCAGTCTGGACAGTCTCTTTGAAACCTTTGTTTTCTCCATTTCTTTGTAAAACTCCTTCTTTATATTTAATTTATATATAAATACATACATATTCAATCTATACTACTACTTTTTCCTCGAAAAAGCAATATTTTCGGCACATCTTTTTTTATTTTTCTTAAATTATTTACAATTCTAATAAATCATGTTATACTAAGATGCTAACGAAAAAGACTAAGGAGATAAAAAAATGACAAAAGAGAAAGGAATGCGACTTCACAGCATTTTTAATATTATTTTGGCGTGCTTTATCATCCTGACAGGCCTCTGCTTCATGGCGGGATGCATCAGGATATACTTCAACGTCACCTTCGAGGGCGGCCTTCCCGTGTTCCATCCGGACCAGGCATATTCCAGAGAGCTCGTTGCGGATACCTTCTCAAAGATTGCTATCCCCGTTTATGCAACCCTTGCTCTTGTGGCTGTGGGATTCATTTATGAGTTCTTTTCTCCCATAGGTGTGAAAAGAAAGAAAGTGAATAAAGACTACGAAAATCTTGCAAAACGCCTTGGCAGAAAGAAGAATGTAGCAGGGGGCGGTCACGATAAGGAGATCGTATCTGCTATATATATAATAAAAAGGAAGAGAACTGTGCTCAAGTGGGTTCTTTTCGGTCTTTGGGCAGTGTTCTCAGCACTGTATTTGGCATACGCAATGGTGTCAAAAAACTATACAGATAATATCAACGGATCCGTGTTAAATGCATTTTTGATCCTTCTTTCTTGCATAGCTGTTCCTTTTGGTTATTCTGTTTATTACATTTATGCAACAGAAAAAAGCTTCGAAAAAGAGGTTGATCTTCTCAAAAAGCTCCCCGATGCAAGAGAGGATGAGCTTGAGGCTGAGCCTGTAAAAAAGGAAAACAAAGCTTTATTTATGGTAAGAATTGCCGTTATCGCGGCTGTTGCCATCGGTCTTATCGTCGGCGGTATTTACCTCGGCGGCTACAGTGACGTGCTCACAAAGGCAGTTAACATCTGCACAGAGTGCATCGGTCTTGGTTAATGAGGTGTAAAATGAAGAAATTTTTCAAGAAATTAAAGGATCTTATTCCTACAAAAAGAAAGCTCATGCAGCTTTATTTTGCCCTTCTTTTCAATGCAAATCTGAAGGGCTTTGCATCGGGCAGCATTTATAAGGGCGATACAAAAACCATGTGCGTCCCCGGCATGAACTGCTATTCCTGCCCCGGTGCTGTGGGCGCCTGCCCCCTGGGAAGCCTTCAGGGCTCCTTCTCCGCAGGCAAGGGCGCAATGTTCTACGTTTTCGGCATCCTTCTTCTTTACGGAATCATGTTCGGAAGAATGATCTGCGGCTGGCTTTGCCCCTTCGGTCTTATTCAGGAGCTTCTTTATAAGATCAAGACCCCCAAGCTCAAGAAAAGCCCCGTAACAAGAGTTCTTTCCGTATTCAAGTACGTATTTCTCGTAGTTTTCGTATTTATAATCCCTATTATTTACGCACTTCGTGACGTTCCTCTGCCTGCATTCTGTAAGTACATATGCCCCTCAGGAACAATCGAGGGCGGCGTTACTCTCCTTGCAAACAAGGTAAACGACAGCTATTTCTCAATGCTCGGTCCCCTCTTTACATGGAAATTCCTTATTCTCGTAAGCGTTATGGTGGGATGCGTGTTCATTTTCCGTCTTTTCTGCCGTTTCATGTGCCCCATCGGTGCACTTTACGGACTTTTCAACAAGATCTCCGTATTCGGCGTTAAGGTTGAGGAGGATAAGTGCACACACTGTAATCTCTGTAAAAACCGTTGTAAGATGGATATCAAGACAGTTGGCGACAGCGAGTGTATCAGCTGCGGCGACTGTGTAAGCGCCTGTCCCACAAATGCAATCGTATGGAAGGGAACAAAGAAGAGCCTTCCCGAGACTGTCAAGGGCAACAAGAAGGCAAGACTTGCAACAAGAATCGTAGCGGCAGTGCTTATGGTTGCAGTTCTTGTGGGCAGCATCGTGTATTTCTGGAATCAGGAGGAGCCTGCAGTTCCCGGAACCGAGGTAGGAAACCTTTGCTACGGTGCTGAGCTTTCAAGAATCACAGCAGACGGCATCAGCGAGACCGATAAGATCGACCCCACAAAGGAGGGTCGCCTTACCATCATCAATTTCTGGGGAACGTGGTGTACCCCCTGCGTTGCGGAGCTTCCTTTCTTTGACAGAATAGCAACTGAGTATAAGGACGAGATCTCCGTATTTGCAGTTCATTCCTACATGGGTATAGCTGCAGCTCCCGGATATATCGGAGAGAAGTATCCCGACAGTGACGTTAATTTCGTAGCCGATTTCAGCGCCGGAGAGGACGGATATTATACAAACCTGGGCGGTCGCGGAGAATGGCCCAGAACGCTTGTCATCGATGAGGACGGCGTTATCGTTGATATCATCGTTTCCGCTCTTGAATACGAGGACCTCAAGGAAATCGTTGAAAGAGAGCTTGGAAAATAAGAAAAAGCACCCGAAAGGGTGCTTTTTCAGTGAAAAGAGAAGAGAACATGGTAAAAACATCCCAACAAATTGGAGTTTGAAGGGAAGGAGACGGTCGCTTTTTTGTAAAAAAGCTCCGCAAAAAACTTTAAAAAGGGAAAAAGATAAAATCTAAAGGTGAAGGGAACAATTACGCGTCATCCTGAGCGGAGCCAAATACCACGGGGTGGTGTTTGGCGCAGTCGAACCACCCCTTAGGGTGGTGCCCTCCGCAGAGGGCAGGATCTCTAAGAATAAAGATAGTGCTT
>JAZRRC010000202.1:0-2454 GCA_045650355.1 Candidatus Avispirillum sp.
ATGAAATTTATAGAGACAACGCTCTGGCATGGCGGAAAAGAAAGATGCGTTACCTTCAGCTATGATGACGGACGAATCGAGGACCGCCGCCTTGTTGAAATGTTTAATAAATACGGACTCAAGGGAACCTTCCATCTAAACAATCCCGGGTTTGAGGAGCATTTTCCTCAGTTTTTGAAGAATCCCGAGTTTGTCAGCCCCGATGATTATGAGACTCTGTACGCAGGTCACGAGATATCATGTCATGCCGCGCAGCATCCTTTCCTTTACTACACTCCCGATGAATATATCCGCCGAGAGATTCGCGAAAACCGCATTTTCCTTGAAGGGAAGTGCCACTATCCCGTCCGCGGTATGTCCTATCCCTTCTCAAGCTTCGACCAGCGTGTAATCGATGCCTGCAGGGCTGAGGGAATGGAATATTCAAGAACAGTTGCTGCAACTAATGCCTTTGGCATCCCCTCCGATTTTATGCGCTGGGACCCTACCTGTCATCATGCTGAATTTACAGATAAGCTTTGGCAGGAGTTCGAGGCTCCCATGCTTTTCAGCTTTATGCGCCTTTTCTACGTATGGGGACACAGCTATGAGTTCCATACCGAGGAGCATTGGGAGAAGATGGAGCACCTTTGCAAAACTGTCAGCGGTGACGATAACATCTGGTATGCCACCAATATTGAGATAGTTGACTATCTCAATGCAGTTTGCTCACTCCGTTTCTCTGCAAACTGCGATTATGTACATAACCCCTCCTGCATTGACGTATGGATCAAATGCGATCACAAGCCCGTATGCATCGAGGCAGGAAAAACTGTAATTCTTTAAATAAAAAAAGAAGTGCTCAGCACTTCTTTTTTTATACTATACTTTCCCTCAGGCGGGCGATTATCTTTTTCTCCTCACGGGATACCTTGACCTGGGAAAGACCAAGGGCATCGGCAGTTTTTTGCTGAGACATATCACGAAAATATCGCATTATAACGATCTTTCGCCACTGCTCGGGGAGCTTTGAAAGGGCATCGGTGAGTGCAATATTTGTAAATGCCTTTTCAATGGAGCTGCCCTCGTCACCTAAGATATTTTCAACGGTAAAGCCGCCTTCGTCTGTCAGCGGCTCCGATATTGATGCCACGGGTCTTGAGCATTCAAGGGCAATTATCACATCCTCACGGTCAAGCCCCGAAAGGGAGCACAGCTCGTCTATATGGGGCTCTCTGCCGTATTTTGAAGAAAACTCCTCTCGCAACTTTAATAAAACAGCGGAGTTTCGCTTGTTCTCACGGCTAACCTTTATAAGCCCGTCATCCCGAAGAAATTTTCTTATTTCCCCGATGATAAGGGGAACGGCATAGGTGGAAAAGGCACATCCCCGATCCGGGTCAAAGCTTCTTATTGCCTTCAGCATTCCGAAAAGGGCAAGCTGAATGAGGTCCTCAAGCTCGCATCCTCTGCCTGTAAAGCGCCTTGCAATGGAAACGGCAAGAGGATAATTCATTTTGATAAGCTTTTCCTGTGCCTCCTCGTCGCCCTCCTGCGCCTGCTCGATATATAATAAGTTTTCCTTGTATGAATTCAAAAATATCAACTCCCTCCGTTATGTAGCGGAGACTATTTTTGAGAGAGTTTTGATAAGGGTTATCTTTGTGCCCTTACATGGCTTTGATATTACACGTATCTTATCGCAAAAGCTTTCCATAACTGTAAACCCGAGGCCGCTTCGCTCGTTTTCACGGTCGGTTGTAAACATGGGCTGCATTGCCGCTGCAATATCCTCGATACCGCAGCCTCGGTCCTTTATTTCTATTCTCACAGACCTGTCGCTGTATGCCTTTGCCGTCAGCAGAATCGGTCCCACCGTATCACGGTATGCGTGGACCGTGCAGTTTGTAACCGCCTCGGAAACTGCACATTTTATGTCCGCAAGCTCAGAGACTGTGGGGTTCATCTGCATAAGAAAGGCGGAGATAAGAGCTCTTGCCAGGGATTCGTTTTGTGATAGGGAAGGGAATTCAGCCTTCATTGTGTTTTCGCACACCTTTTTCATTTTTTCTTCTCCTTATAGTCAATAATTCTGTCAAGCCCCGCCATATCGAACATTTTTGTGATTCTTTCGCCGGCGCCGCAGACAGTAAACGTGATGCCCGCCTCCGCAGCCTTTGTATATCTTCCCATCACAAGACCGAGTCCCGAGGAATCCATAAAGGTTATTCCCGAAAGGTCCAGAATCAGGGCATCGGGGGAGTATGACAGTAAAGAAGCATCTATCGCTTCTCTGATTGCTCGGGCGGAGTGATGGTCTATTTCACCTGAAACGTATGCCCGTATGGTATTTTCGCTGACTGTCAGCTTCACTTTTCCGTTTTCAAATTCCATAATATTTTTCCTTTCTTTTTTCTTGATTTTAATCCCTTTTCGGTGAGGATTTTGTCATATGCTGCATGAGTGAAAAATATA
>JAZRRC010000203.1:0-6331 GCA_045650355.1 Candidatus Avispirillum sp.
CCCAGCACCATAGAATCCTGAAGATTTTTCTCATAATCGTAAACATGAGGAACAAGGCAAATATTCATATCAGTATTTTCAAGAACATAATCAATAAGATTACGTATGTTTCTGTACATTATATCGTTATCATCGTTAACGTTACGAAATACCAAAGGACTAACGTTGATTCCTAAAGTATTACCGACGATGAAATTCTTTGGAAGAACTGTTTCCTTTACAGAAAGGTGGAATGCAGGATCGCAAACCTTTACGATTTTTGTTGTATCTGTAATACATTTTGAAAGAATATTCTGAGATAATTCCTCGCGAACAACTACGCAAGCATACTTATTGAGATCATTTATCATATGCTGTCGTGTTAATGCTCTCTCATCTACAGAGCAACCCCAAAATACGTCAGGCATTCCAAGATCGGCTGCCACGTCATTTAATGCATAGCTTATATAGGGAGTTTGATAGCAATACGTATCTCCGCCTACGTTAAATGCTACTGCATTTTTATCAAGGTTGCGAAAAGTCTTCTTTTGTGTATAGTCCGCTCCCCACTGGGGCTTTTTAAGAAAACGGGAAGCAATAAAAGAAAGTCCGTTCTCGAAGACATTCTTTTTGGGATATGAAACGATATCTACTACCTTATCAACTCCAAGCTCAATATCCTGCTCTTTTGCAAATGACAATAACGTAATATCATCAGCTCCGCATTCCTTGAGAATATCAACAGTTGATCTGATGATAGCCTCGCATCCTCTGTTAATGCTTCCTGTATGTCCGCACAAATAAATCTTTTTCATATACGTGATTCCTTATTTTAAACCTTGCTGCAAGGACCGCTATTATATATGTCGGGAGAAGGATTACCTGACATAATCTCTTCAGCAAGACATACAAGTCTCTTTGCTGCAATATCTGCATTCCATTCTTCTGTTATGGTACGGTATGCTGCCCGACCCATTCTTTCCTGCAATTCGTGGTCACAAAGCAGCTTTTTCGTACAGCGATAAAGCTCTTCAACGTTTCCGGAATGATAAGTCATTCCGTTTTCGCCCTCTTCAATAAGAAAAGGTACTGCTCCGATGTCCTGAGCACCGACTACGGCACAAGCGCTGTTCATGGATTCATTCATTACAGCACCCCAGCCCTCGCGCTTATCGCTTGTAAAGAGGAAAATACCTGCATCCTCCATATGACTACGCACCTCTTCAGGTCTTTTTGAACCGAGAATTCTTACGTTGTCATCAAGTCCGTAGGAGGAGATCATTTCCCTCATTTTTTCTTCCATCGGTCCCATGCCAATGAAGTCAAGACTAAAATCACAGCCGTCCTTTTTCAGCATTGCAGCAACCTCAATTACGTTATCGGGGTGCTTTAATTCAAGGAAACGACCGCACCACAAGATTCTTTTACGATTCTTACGGCTCATCAATTCGTCTACGTTGTTATAATATTTGGTCTCGGGAAAATATCCCCATTTATAAGCCCGATTTTTAAATAATCCGAATTTAGCATAATCTGAGGCTGTATATGCGCTGGCGCATAACATATAAAGATTCTCTTTAGAGGGATTATTTTTATGCCACTTGATATATCTGGGTATATATTTTAAGGGCTCGAATCCGTCCTTGAGGGGACGCTCGGAGTATCGAAAAATAAGCTTACCCTTTCCAAACTGAGTCTCAAGAAGACTCTGAGGACAGGTGCCGGCAACGATAACGTCAGACTCATCCAGCATTTTTATACAGGCATCCCATGCATTCTCGTCTGTATAATCTATTACATATGCAGGCTGCTCCTCATTACCATAGCCGATAGCCTTACGCTCCTCGCTGATAGTTTTGGTGGCAATATAATGGTAATTATTTTCCGTAGCATTATCAAGAGCTCCGGAAAGAGGCAATTGATGATGATTGAAATAGGAGCTTATCAATACTAATTTCATTTTCTTCTCCTTATAGATTATACGAGCCTGTTAGCAAGACCTAAATTTCATCAGATCCTATCAACAAAAGGGGCAATCCTGCAAAATAGTTAAGACCGAATCCTCCTGAAAAGACAGCAGCCTCACCCATTCCAAGTAAGATTACGCAAGAAAAGCCTACCATAGCTATATATGAGCTTTTTGTTCTGTAAAAGTTTCCGCGATTATAAATAATGGCACCAATGAATAAGCATACCAATATAAATACTACGAATCCGTAGGATGCCAAAATATCAAGGTGCGTATTATGGAACTGTGACTGTCCTGTTCCGTCACTGATCTGGCTGTATGCTCCGATAAAGGGAGAATCCAAGAAAGCATTAATAGCCTTAGACCAAACAGAGTGTCTTGAGGTAAGTGCTTTACCTTCACTGACAATAAAGTTAAATACAGTCGACAAAATAGGGTTTGAAATCAAAGCCATATATGCCCACGAGAATAACAGAGGGAAAACCGTAACCAAAGTTGCGATTCCTCCGCGGATTTTGATTCCGTTAAACTGCTTCTGAAAGAATAAAACCACAGTGAAAATAGAGAAAATAATCAATGTGATCATTGCATTACGCGCCTGTGTTTCAAGTATAAACCAGAAAAGGAAAATGAACAAAACTCCGTGATAAATCTTTTCCTTAACAGTTTCTGAGCGGTAGAAGAATATAACCTCTGCAACTAAGAAGCAAAAAAGAAACATACCCGTGAGGTTAGGGTTAGTAAAATTGAATACGAGGAAGCGGGAACCGCCTCTCATAGCTTCATTATTGAAAAAGTACATCACTATAAACGTACATACAATAACGCTTATGCATCGTTTAAGAAAAATACGTTCCTGTTCTCTTATGTTTAATTTTGATGCAACTCTGAAAAATACGATAGTCGAGAAAAACATGATAGTTTTCTTCAGATAAGTAAAGCTGATTACAGAGCTTAATATCGTCGCATTCAGAAGTACGTTGAAAAAGGTGACAAACATCAGAATCAAGCACAGTACATCCTGTGAATCTACTGCTCGAGAAAGCAATGAAATCCACATAAACACAACAAGAACAAAAGTAAAATAGAACAATATCGTTGTAACAGCAGACAATGAAAACAACTGGAATATTACCATTGCAGAAATACAAAGGTATAAGGCTCTTATCAAAATGCTGTCAAGGTTATTTATTCTCATATAACCTCCTGTAAACCTTCAAATATGCATCTACCATAGCTGATGAATTGTAAATGCCATGAGCTTTTTCGGAAATTTCAGCACGATCAAAGCTTCTGCCCAGGAATTCTTTAACTGCCCTTTCCAATGAATCAACATCTCCGTATTCCACAAATTCACTATATTCGGGAATTGTGATCTGCTCGGGAGCACCTGCACAAAAGCCTACGACCGGTGTTCCGCAGCACAAGCTTTCTGCAACGGGCATTGAAAAAGTTTCCCTTTTACTGAGAACTACAGAAATATCTGTGGATTCATACAAGGAAGCAAGCTTACTCTGATCGTTGACGTTACCCAAGAGAGTAACGTTATCGGGAAGATTCTCACATTCAGCATGCTTACCCGCAACCAAGAACTTAACGTCGGGCATACGGCGAGCAAGCTCGATAAGATAGTATCCACCCTTGGGATGTCCTGCCTTATCGCTGAAATATGCTGTTACAAACAACACAGCTCTCTCGCTCTTGTTTTCACCGACAGAAGGATCATTAATTTTAAATATTGACGTATCAAGACCGTTAAAAATACATGTATGCTCCATAGAGCTGAGCATGGGAGACTGCTGTGCCCTGCTCATAAGCCAGGGAGACACAGAAACAATGACCATATCGCGCTCAAAGCCTCGATAAGCTTCAGCCATTCTTTTCCAAGAGGACGCTGTTCCATCAAATACGTAGCTGAGAGTTTCTTCTTTTCTGCGGGGACAGTTGCCACAGCCCTTCATCCATTTATCGCATTCATAAGCATGTCCGCAATTGGCTGTATACATAAACTCTGCATGTAAAGTCAGCACAGTTTTCTGGCCGTTTTTTTTCAGCCATTTCAAAAGTCTGTATATATTTACAAAATATCCGTTTATACAGTGAAGATGAACGATATCAGGCTTATTATGACGTATAATGCTTATAAGCTTATTAGTAGACAAAAAGCACCCACCGTACATAAATCCTGTAAAACGGGAGCGCAAGTTCTGAGCCTTAGCATATATATCCGGGCAGAGTCGGTAAACATTCTCATCATCCGTATCTGCTCCGCGACCGTAGCACATAACGGAATCATGCCCATGAGTTTGCAAATATGTATGAATATCGTACATTATCTTTCCGGTGCTTCCGGCCCGATACGTACAATTGATTTGCATAACCTTCATAATTGACCTCGCTTTAATACTTTAGATAATTATGAAAATTTATAAAGCCAAAAAATTCTCACCTTATAAATTTTCATAATTATGATTTTCCACTGACAGAAAAATCTGTCAGTGGAAAAAACAAAAATCGCAAAATATCATGCTCTGTGACAGGGCTATGCCCTGTCACAGTCAAAATATCTTTAGCCAACGATCATCTTACCGTCAGCACCAAATGTGTATGTGCCTGCGGGAAGAAGTCCGTTTGTCTTGGATACGTAGTACTTGCAATTCTTAACACCCTTCATTGTGCTACCGCTGATGTAGTAGTAGTTACCCTCAGCATCCATTGCAAGACCGGAGGAAAGAACGTCGTTTACGTAGTAACGGATATCGCCGTTATCATCGATAACAACACCGTTCTTAATAATCATCTTACCGTCCTCGCCGAATGTATATGTACGCTCGGGAAGGAGGCCGTTTGTCTTGGATACGTAGTACTTACAGTTCTTAACTGCCTTCATGGTGCTACCGCTGATGTAGTAGTAGTTACCATCCTTATCCTTTGCAAGACCGGAAGAAAGAACGTCGTTTACGTAGTAACGGATATCACCGTTTTCATCGATAACAATACCGTTCTTGATGATCATCTTACCATCCTCACCGAAGGAGTATGTTCTTTCGGGAAGGAGGCCGTTTGTCTTGGATACGTAGTACTTGCAGTTCTTAACACCCTTCATTGTGCTACCGCTGATGTAGTAGTAGTTACCCTCAGCATCCATTGCAAGACCGGAGGAAAGGATATCGTTTACGTAGTAACGGATATCGCCGTTATCATCGATAACAATACCGTTCTTCATAACGATCTTACCGTCAGCATCGAATGTATAGTTACGAGCAGCAAGAAGTCCGTTTGTCTTGGATACATAATATGTACCGTTCTTAACAGCCTTCTTTGTGCTGCCGCTGATGTAGTAGTAGTTACCCTCAGCATCCTGAACAAGACCTGCATATGTGGGAACACCGTCTACGTAGTAACGGATTTCACCGTCATCATCGAAGTAAAGACCGTTCTTTGCAGGAGGCTCTTCGTTGTAAACGAAGTTAAGACCGTTGCTCTTAGCATATGTCTCACCAAGTGTGCCCTCCCATACGTGGAGAACAACCTTATTGGAAAGATAGAATGTCTTAGCATTACCGAGAGTTACCATGTTCTTAGGAATGTATACATCCTTAAGATTAGCACAATCTCTGAATGCATAGCCGTAAAGCTGTGTCATGCTTTCAGGAAGATCAAAGCTTGTGAGGCCTGCGCAAAGACCGAATGCATATGCTTTGATAACATCCATCTTTGTACCCTTCTCGAATGTTACTGTTCTGAGGTTAGAGCAGTAGTAGAACATACGAGTACCGATAGATGTGATGCCCTTTTCGAAGTGTACGGATGTGATTGTGTTACGGATATCACCGGAATACCAGGGGATAGTACCTACGGAAACCTGATCGTCTGTATCACCTGTACCTGTTACGTACATCTGACCGTTCTTGAGGATAACGTACTTAACGTTCTTACCGTAAACACCTGCATACTTAACAGTAGCAGTCTCAACGGAAAGACCCTTATCGAATACGCAAGTATAACCTGCAATCTCGATTTCTCCGTTAAGTGCAAGACCGTTATTATCAAAGTTATAGAACTTATCGTTGAGCTTGTTAACACCTGTTACGTACTTGTTGTTGAGGAAGTACATAAGTGTGCCGTCGATTTCATAGAAACCGTCGTAGATATAGTTGGGCATGTATACACAGTTCTCATCGAATGTGCACATTACGCCGTCGATTACGTGAGAGCCGGTAAGCTTCACGCCATCCTTATAGTAGTATGTCTTTACACCGTCGATCTCAAACCAACCGTCTGTAATAGCTACACCGTCGATGTATGTCTTACCGTCAGTATATACACCGTTGAAGAGCTCATTGCTGTTAGCACAAGCAAGCTTGCCCTCAGCGTTGAACT
>JAZRRC010000204.1:0-7049 GCA_045650355.1 Candidatus Avispirillum sp.
AGAAGAGAAAGACTCCCAAAATGAACGAGTTCATTTTGGGAGTCTTTCTCTTCTTGTGGCTTTTGCCTTCGTTGTTACTTTGTCTTATTAAAGTTTCTTTGCTACTTTCTTTTCAAAGAAAGTAGGTTAACTTATCTTTAATCGGTACAATATTTTTCATAAGTCTTGAAAGCATCATAAACGGGGGTATATTCACCGCCGCCTGCGAAGGCTGTAACGAGGATATACTGGGGAGGTGCTGTCAAGGATTCGTCCTCACGGCAATTTGCGGAGAATGAGCAAAGACAGTTTTTGCCCTCGATGGTATAGCCTGTTTTGCCGCCCTGAATGTAAAGTCCTTCAACCTCGGTACCCTTCATTCTGCTGAACATGGTGCTGGTGAGGGTTATTCCCTCGGGATGCTCGGGAGTAGATGAGGTGGTATATCTGTATGTAGAAAGGATCTTTCTCATTTCGGGATTGGAGATGGCATATTCAAGAATTTTTGCAATATCGTGGCATGTGGAATAGTGGTTGTCGTCATGGAGACCGCTTGCGGTAACGAAGTTTGTGTTTTTAAGACCAAGCTCCTTAACCTTTTCGTTCATCAGAACTGCGAAATGCTCTTCGTCTCCGGCAACAAGCTCTGCGAGGGCATTTGTTGCGTCACCTCCGGAGGGGAGGATAGCTCCGTAGAGAAGGTCTCTTGCGGTAACTGTTTCGTCAACGGAAAATCCTGCAACGGAAGCACCTGCTCGGAAAAGCTCGTCAAGCATGACGGCATCAAAGGTATATGTAGTCGCATCAAGGTCATCAATATTTTCGTAGGCTACGATAAGGGTCATAACCTTAGTCATTGATGCGGGGTAGATTTTTTCATCGCCACCCTTTGAGGCGATAACGGTGTTTGTATCAAGATCGATAAGAATACCGTAGCCGCTGTCGATAGCGAGGTTTTCGGTGCGGTCTGTATATTTCGCATAAGCGGGATTTGAATGAGAATCCTTTGAGGGAGGCTCCGTTGTATTGAGGATAACGTTGTCTTTGCCGTGGTATTCATCCTCGGGCTCTGCCATAGAGCAGGACTGAACTCCGAAAATAACCAATGTCAGTAAAACAAGGCAGAGAAGGATAATTGCGAGAATAACGTTTCTGCCGATTTTCTTCTGCTCGGGGGAGGGAGGAGTCTGAGGTCTTCTCTCGGGAGCAGGTCCTGCATTAGGTCTCGGCTGAGTGCCTGCCTGACCTCTGGGAGGACGGGGGCGAAGAGGGGGAGTGCCTTGCGGTCTTCTTACCGCAGTACGCTGACCCTGACTGCCTTCTGGACGCATTTCTCGTCTTCTTACCGTATCTGTGCGCTGACTTCCGGGGGTACCGGTACGACGGCGCATATTCTGATTATTCTGATCGTAATTTCCGTTCAAGACCGAACCTCCTTTTTGCAAACTATTTTTATTTTACACTATTTTTCTCTTTCTGTCAACAAGGGAAAGATATAACTTTGCAAGTTCCATCTTCGCCTTGAAAAGTTCAAAAAGCTGTGATATAATAAAAGGTACTGTTGATCAGAAAGAAGGATTGCAATGATTAAAATTGATATTTTCTCAGGCTTTCTCGGTGCGGGAAAGACAACACTTATAAAAAAGCTTATCAGCGAAGCCTTTGCAGGCGAAAAGCTGGTTGTTATCGAAAATGAATTCGGCGATATCGGAATCGACGGAGGCTTCCTCAAGGAGGCAGGCATCCAGATCACTGAAATGAATTCCGGCTGCATCTGCTGTTCTCTCGTCGGCGATTTCGGCAAGGCCCTCAAGGAGGTTATTGAAACATATTCTCCCGAGAGAATCATCATCGAGCCCTCAGGCGTTGGCAAGCTTTCCGACGTTATCAAGGCTGTTGAGGACCTTGAGCTTTCCAATATCGTTCTCAATTCCGCAACTGCTGTTGTTGATGCGAAGAAGTGCAAGATGTATATGAAGAACTTCGGTGAGTTTTTCAATAACCAGATCGAAAGCGCAGGCACTGTTGTTCTCAGCCATACAAAGGGACTTGCAGAGGAGAAGATCCTCAAAACAGTTGAGCTTATCCGTGCTCATAACGAGACTGCAGAGATCGTAACAACTGATTGGGATGAGCTTTCCGGCAAGCAGATCCTCAGCGCTATGGAAAAGGAAATGACTCTCCAGGATGAGCTTCAGGCCCTTGTTTACGAGGAGTGCTCTTGTGGCTGTCACGATCACGATCATCACCACCACGATGACCATCATCACCACCATCACGATGAAGATTGCACTTGCGGCTGCCACGATCATGATGACCATCACCACCACGGTGACCATCATCACCACCATCACGACGAAGAGTGCACCTGCGGATGTCACGATCATGACGACCATCACCACCACGGTGATCATCATCACCACCATCACGATGAAGAATGCACCTGCGGTTGCCACGATCATGATGACCATCACCACCACGATGACCATCATCACCACCATCACGATGAAGAGTGCACCTGCGGTTGCCATGACCACGATCACCACGAGCATCACCATCACCACGATGAGGAATGCTCCTGCGGCTGCCATGGTCACCACGGCCACCACCACGCAGACGAGGTGTTCACAAGCTGGGGCATCGAAACAGCCCACCGCTATACAAGAGACGAGCTTATCGGCGCTCTCTGCGCTCTTGAAAACGAGGCAGAATACGGCATGATCCTTCGTGCAAAGGGTATCGTTTGCGGTGAGGACTGCTGGTATCACTTCGATTACACACCCGGAGAGGGCGATGTGAGAGAGGGCGGCAGCGCAACTACAGGAAGACTTTGCGTTATCGGCTCAAAAATCAACGAGGAAAAGCTTGCAGAGCTTTTTAAGTGAGGTAAGAAATATGCAGGATACACCGGTATATCTTGTCACAGGCTTTCTTGAGTCCGGCAAGACAAAATTCATTCAGGAGACCTTGCAGGACCCCCGCTTCGGCGAGGGCGAGCGAGTTTTAGTTATCGCCTGCGAGGAGGGCGAGGAGGAGCTTGATCCCACCCTTTTTGCAACTCAGGACGTGTTCTACGAGGTTATCGAGGATGCGGAGGATATGTCTCCCGAGACATTCATCAAGCTTCAGAAAAAGCACAACGCAACAAAGATCCTTATAGAATATAACGGAATGTGGCAGCTGGGAGATCTTTTTGAGAATGCTCCCGAGCACTGGATAATCGGACAGAACATTCTCTTCTTCGATTCCGCAACCTTCCTTGCATACAACGCAAACATGAGAAGCCTCGTTGTGGATAAGATCCAGAATTCCGATATGATAATCTTTAACAGAATCACTCCCGTTATGGACCCCATGGATTTCCATAAGGTGGTAAGAGGTCTTTCAAGACAGACTACCATTATTTATGAGAAGATCACAGGTGAGGTTGCATACGATGAGATTGTTGATCCTCTGCCCTTTGATAAGGATGCAGACGTTATCGTTATCGAGGTCCGCGACTATGCTCTTTTCTATCGTGATCTTTGCGAATGCATGCCCGATTACGACGGAAAGACTGTCCGCTTCAAGGCTCTCGTTGCAAACGAGAAGAGTCTCGGCACGGGAACAATGCTTGTAGGCCGTCACGTTATGACCTGCTGCGAGGATGATATTCAGTATACTCCCGTTGTTTGCAAATGGCAGAAGTCCGATAGCTGGAAGAGCTACGACTGGGTAGAGGTAGAGGGCAGAATCGAGGTAAGACACCATAAGATGTACGAGGGCGCAGGTCCTGTGCTTCTTGCAAAAAAGGTGATCTCCGCAACTCCCGCAAATCCCCCCGTTGCAACGTTCTATTAAAAAAAGCCCCTCAGGGGCTTTTTTTAATGAACAGTGAAAAGATAAGAACCGTTTTTGCCACGGCAAAAACGGATTTTTATTATAGTGGTATATTGATGTGATCAATACATTTCACATAGCGGTAATGCACTTTAATTATTCATTATTTGTTCCCTTAAACCCTTCACCCAGTACGTCCCGTGCATCGCTGACAGTCACAAAAGCTCCCTTATCCGTGCGGCGGACAAGCTCCGTCAGCGCAAAAAGCTCGCTTCGCTTTACAGCGCAGAAAAGGAGCTTTTTTTCTTTGCCCGTATATCCACCCACTGCATCTATCAGCGTCACTCCTCGGTGCAGCCTTGTGGTTATTCTTTCTGCGATTCTTTCGTGGTTTTCCGAAATTATGATGACTATCTTTGATGCGGAAAATCCGTCGAGAACGGAGTCAAGAGCGGTGGCAAAGCACCAAAGGGAGGCAAAGGAGAAAAGAATAGCCTGTCCTGTCCCAAGAACTCCCGAGCAGGAGAGGACGATTGTCGCATCGATAATAAGAATAAGCTTACCCGTTGATAAAAAAGGGAAGCGGCGGTGGATAATGTGGGCAAGAAGGTCGCTTCCTCCCGTGGTGAAGCCCTTTGAAAGCAAGATTCCCGTGCCTGCGCCGAGGAGCAGACCTCCGAAAACTGCGCACAGGAGAGAATCTGTGTGGGTAAAGGGAAATGCTGAAAGCACGTCTGTTGCAACCGACGTGCCTATAACGCCAAGAAGGGTATTGAAAAAGCCGAGCCTTCCTCCTCCCGTTTTATAATCGATAAGAAGAAGAGGGAGGTTTAAAAGAAGGGTCATAAAGCCGATGGGGGTCATAAAAAGATGGTTCAGGGTCGTTGCAATTCCCGTGAAGCCGCCCATGGTAATATTGCCCGGTGAGATGAACATATTAACGGCAAGGCCGTAAAGAATCGAGCCCGCCGCCCAGAATACAAACTTTGATGCTATATATTTTGCCGTTTCTTTCTTGCTTTTCATAATCACTTTCCCTTTAGCTTTTAAGTTATATTTCCCTGATAGGCTTCATAAAATGTACCGTACTTTATAAAAGAGAAAGGAATGGTCATAACAATGGAAAACAGCTATCTGCCCGAGGGCAGTCTTATTGATACGGATGTGAACGTTATGTATACGTCATCCCTCAGAATGCTGGAAAAAGCTATGTATAAGGGGAAGATACTTGAGGGAATCTGCACGGTATGCGATTGCCGGGATATGAGTCTGAGAATCGACCTCGGCTGCTGTGAGGGTATTATCCCAAAGGAAGAGGTGCAGCTCTCTCCGGATGGAAAGGATATTGCGGTTATAACCAGAGTGGGCAAGCCTTGCGCCTTTAAGGTAACGGAAATAATTGGTGGAGAGCACCCTCGGGTCATGCTTTCAAGGAGGGCAGCCCAGGAGGAGTGCATGAGAGAATATACCCGCAGGCTTTTGCCGGGTGACGTTATTACGGCAACGGTGACCCATCTTGACCCCTTCGGGGCATTTGTTGATATCGGTTGCGGAATCATTTCCCTCATCTGCGTCGATTCCATCTCCGTTTCAAGAATATTCCATCCGAAGGACAGACTTTTTGCAGGGCAGCATATTTCAGCGGTGGTAAAAACTGTTGATAGGGAAACGGGCAGAATGTATCTCAGCCTTCGTGAGCTTCTCGGCACGTGGGAGGAAAACGCTGCTCAGTTTTCTCCCGGCTCCTGTGTTGCGGGAATCGTCAGAAGCGTTGAGGAATACGGAATTTTCGTTGAGCTTTCTCCTAATCTTGCAGGACTTGCGGAGCTTAAGGAGGGCATCTCTCCCGGGGAGTGCTGCTCGGTCTACATAAAAAGCATGATCCCCGAGCGAATGAAGATCAAGCTTGTCATAATAGACAGCCTGAAGGCTCACTCCGTCCCGGGGATAAAATACTATATTGATGCTGATAAAACAAAGCACATATCCCATTGGAGATATTCCCCCAAGGGGTGCCGAAAGGTTGTTGAAACAAATTTTGATCTGCCTGTGGGGGCAGAGATGACGTAACGTCAGATATTGACCTCATCAAATCCAAAGCAGAGAGTGGGGCGGTGGCTGTCGCTGGACAGAATAAACTTGCCGCCCTTTTCTTTGATGTACTCTTTAATAGGTGCCGCAGGGTAGGGGGCAGATTTATATCCGCGGGCGATAACTCCCGTGTTTATCTCAAAATACTTTCCGTAGGGAATAAGGCGGTCGACGGCATCCTTCCATGCCTTGATATATCGGGGGTCATTCTCATCAATGATAAGCTCTCTTTCGTTGAACTTTGTGAGAAGGTCAAAATGGCCCACAATATCCGCCCCTGTCAACTCAAGAACGCTGCCTACAGTCTTGAAGTATTCCTCCGCAAAGGCAATGGGGTCACCTCCGAAATGCTTTTCGATAGCCTCTTTAAGGTCAGCGGCGCTTTTGTCAACGGGGAGATATTCCTCTCCTGCCTTAACGTAATGAACGCTGCCTATCATATAGTCGTAGCCCTCATAGGCTTTTTCGGAATAATAATCCTGCTCAATACCGCAGAAAATCTCGATTTTTTCTGCGTATTTTTCTTTCAGGCGCTGAATTTCTTTTCTGTATTCAATCTCCTTTTCGGGGTTCATACAGTAATCGGGGTCAAAGGGAGTATAGGAATGGTCGGAAAATCCGATATGGGTCATCCCCTTTTCAATTGCAAGAAGGACAAGCTCCTCGGGGGAGCATTTTCCGTCGCTGAAGGTTGTATGTATGTGAAAATCTCTGTGTGTCATAGTATTTTCCTATCAAAGAATAATTTTGACCTCGGAGTCTATATCAATAGAATCCTCGGTGATATTGCAGTCCATTGCAATTATATTAACGCCCCTGTCCCTACATTCTCTGAGGGCATCTGCAAAGGCCTTGTGCGTTTTTTCGTTGGGTGAAAAATAAGAGATGGGGGAAAGCTGAATAACGAAAAGCACGTATGCCTCAAAGCCCTCGCCTACAGCCTCGCAAAGTCCTCGAAGATGCTTGATTCCTCTTTCTGTGGGTGCATCGGGAAAAAGGGCTGCACCGTCAATTTCAAGTGTCACTCCCTTGACCTCAAGAAAGGCCCTTCTCTCACCGTCCTCTATATAAAAATCAAATCTTGAATCCTTGTGGGTATATTCCCGATAAATTTTTGCGTCCTTAGAGAAGAGTCCGCTTTTCGGCAGCCACTCTGCGGC
>JAZRRC010000205.1:0-3918 GCA_045650355.1 Candidatus Avispirillum sp.
TGGATGAGTGGCGCTCACATCATTCTGCAAGCTATCGTGCTTGAGGGACTTATTGAGGGTGTTGCCGCGGTTGTCGGATTCTTGCCCCTCGTTATGGTAATGTACTTCCTCATCGCACTCCTTGAGGATTGCGGCTATATGGCAAGAGTTTCCGTAGTTCTTGACCCTATCTTCAAGAAGGTGGGTCTTTCCGGAAAATCCGTTATCCCCTTCGTTATCGGCACAGGATGTGCTATCCCCGGCGTTATGGCTTGCCGCACTATCCGTGATGAGCGTGAGAGACGTGCAACTGCAATGCTTGCGCCCTTTATGCCCTGCGGCGCAAAGCTCCCCGTTATCGCCCTTTTTGCAGGCGCATTCTTCGGCGACAGCTCCTGGGTTGGAACACTTATGTATTTTGCAGGTATTGCCATCATCCTTGTTGGCGCTATCCTTATTAATAAGATCACAGGCGTTAAGAGAAAGAAAAACTACTTTATCATCGAGCTTCCCGATTATAAGGCACCCTCCCTTTGGAGAGCATTCAAGTCTATGCTTTCCCGTGGCTGGTCTTACATAGTAAAGGCAGGAACAGTTATTCTTCTTTGCAATGCGGTTGTTTACGTTATGCAGTCCTTCACATGGAGCCTTAAGCTCGTTGAGGACGGCGCAGCAGATACCTCTATCCTCGCAACCATCGCAGGCCCCATCTCCGTTCTTCTTATTCCCATCGGAATCAAGGCATGGCAGATGGCAGCGGCAGCGGTGACAGGCTTTATCGCAAAGGAAAACGTTGTAGGTACCCTTGCAGTTTGCTACGGCATTTCCAATCTTATCGATACTGAGGCCCTTGAAATGGTTGAGGGCGCAGGACAGGACGTTGCGGCAGTATTCGGAATCTCCTCTGTTGCAGCTCTTGCGTATCTTATGTTCAATCTCTTCACACCTCCTTGCTTTGCGGCAATCGGTGCTATGAACTCCGAGATGAAGAGCGCAAAGTGGCTCTGGGGCGGCATCGGTCTCCAGCTTGCAACAGGCTTCTCCGTTTCATATTTCGTGTATACTATCGGCACGCTTATCACAGACCCTGCATCTCTTGAAGTTATCCCCGCCATCTGCGGACTTGTGGCTGTTCTCGTATTTGTCACAATAATCCTTGTGCTTATCATAAAGCAGGAGGCAAAGCAGAAGGCAAAGAAGGCAGGTAAATAAAATGACACAGACTATAATAGTTTCAGCAGTAATCATTGCCATTATCGGACTTGCCGCATTTTACGTAATCCGCACCAAAAAGAAGGGCGGAAAATGTATCGGCTGCCCCTCCTCGGGAAGCTGCCCCTCCGCGAAGTACGGAGGATGTGCGTGCGGAATGAAAAACGAAGAATGAAAAATGAATGAAGAAATCCGCCCCTCGGGGCGGATTTCAACTTTATGTGGTATTTATTCTTTATTCTTTACCCGACAATTACGAACAGTCGAAACATCTTCGTAGGGGAGGGGTCTCCCCTCCCACCTGTCTTCGTTAAGACAAATCTTTACCGATCGAAGGTCGGGTGAGCGGAGCAGTTAAACTCAGGTTTTTGCTATCATCCCCTCCGCGGGCACACGAACCGAAACGAAATTTGATCCACGAACAAACGAAAACGTTAAACGAAACCGTAGGGGCCGATGCCCACATCGGCCCGCCCATCTGCACAAGAACGAAACGATATTCATTGCGAATCGTTGCGTCTGTAACGGGAGGGGAAACCCCTCCCCTACGATGCGTATAGCGGTAACGTTCGTCTGTGCATCAAATTTCGTTTTGGTTCGCGTGCAGATGAACGGGCTGATGTGGGCATCAGCCCCTACGAAACACCAAGTTCGTTTTTGTTCGTGTGCTGATGGGTGGGAGGTTTTTCTTACTTTACAGACGCTGCGATATGCGGTGAATGGGGAGAAAGAATAAAGAATAATGAATAATGAATAAAAAATCAGGGCGGTAGGGGAACCCTCCCCTACGGATTCTACATCCTTTCCGCTACACCAATATAATAAAAATCCCCTTTTGCCCTGCAGGGCAACAGTGTTCCTTAACGTTTCCCGAAGGGAAACATCACTTGCCGAAGGCAAGCATCATGCGGCGAAGCCGTACATCACTCTAATAAAAAAGCACCCTCATATGAGGGTGCTTTTTTATTAGAACTCCGCAGAGCCTGTTGTTCTGGGATAAGGGATTACGTCACGGATGTTGGACACGCCTGTGAGGTACATAATGATTCTCTCAAAGCCGAGACCGTAGCCTGCGTGCTTTGTGGAGCCGTAACGACGGAGGTTTACATACCACCAGTAGTCCTTCTCCTCAAGACCGCACTGTGCCATTCTGTCGAGAAGCACGTCAAGGCGCTCCTCTCTCTGGCTACCGCCGATGATCTCGCCAACGCCGGGAACAAGGAGGTCCATTGCAGCAACAGTCTTGCCGTCGTCGTTAAGACGCATATAGAACGCCTTGATCTCCTTGGGATAGTCTGTTACGAATACGGGAGCATTGAATACCTTTTCTGTGAGGTATCTCTCGTGCTCTGTCTGGAGGTCGCAGCCCCAGCTTACGGGATACTTGAAGTCCTCGCCGCTCTTTTCAAGAAGCTCGATAGCCTCTGTATATGTTACTGTCTTGTACTCGCTGTCAGCAAGCTTTGTAAGTCTCTCAAGAAGACCCTTATCAACAAAGCTGTTGAAGAAGTTGAGCTCCGCCTTACAAGTCTTAAGAACGTGACGGATAATATAGATGATCATATCCCATGCGAGCTGCATGTTGTCCTTGAGGTCTGCAAATGCGATCTCAGGCTCGATCATCCAGAACTCAGCCGCATGACGTGCTGTGAAGGAGTTCTCAGCGCGGAATGTGGGGCCGAATGTATAGATATTACCGAATGCCTGTGCGAATGTCTCGCCCTGGAGCTGACCGGAAACGGTAAGGCTTGTGGGCTTCTTGAAGAAGTCCTGAGTCCAGTCGATGGAGCCGTCCTCGTTTCTGGGGGGATTGTCAAGATCGAGAGTTGTTACCTTGAACATCTCGCCTGCGCCCTCGCAGTCACTACCTGTTACAAGAGGTGTGTGAACGTATACGAAGCCTCTCTCGTGGAAGAAGGAGTGAATAGCATAAGCTGTTTCGCTTCTTACTCTGAATACTGCGGAGAAGAGGTTTGTACGGGGACGGAGATATGCGATCTCACGAAGGTACTCAACTGTGTGACGCTTCTTCTGAAGGGGATAATCGGGAGTGGATGTGCCCTCGATTTCAACCTCTTCTGCCTTAAGCTCGAAGGGCTGCTTTGCCTCGGGAGTGAGGACAAGGGTACCCTTTACAACGATAGCAGCGCCAACGTTGAGGGCTGTTACCTCGGAATAATTAGAAAGCTTCTGATTTTCAAGAACTACCTGGAGAGAGGAGAAATAGCTACCGTCGTTAAGATCGGCGAAGCCAAACTCGTTGGAAGCACGGATAGAGCGTGCCCAGCCTGCAACGGTAATCTGCTTACCGTCGTAGCTCTCGGGAGATTTATAAATATCGGAAATAAGTTCTCTTTTCAAAGAAACCACCGCCTTTTTTGTGAGTTACAAAATATTTTACCATAGTGAAATCCAATTGTCAACGGAATTTGAAAACGAATTGAAATATATAGGATTAATGAGGGGAGAAATGAAGAATGAAGAATGAAAAATGAAGAATGAAAAATTGATGTGGAAATCCGCCGAGGCGGATTTCTGCTTTTTAAATAAAATCGTGTTTATTGGTCTGTTGCAAACTAAAATTTGATATATAAAGAGGCGACCAAGACAAGTCCTTCCCCCACAGATTGGGGGAAGGTGTCACTATGCACTCGTTATGAATTTAAGAAGAACTATATTCCCGGAGATAAAGCTCAAATTTTCGCTATTGAACGGGGAGTGACAGAT
>JAZRRC010000206.1:0-12229 GCA_045650355.1 Candidatus Avispirillum sp.
TGATGCGTCATCCTGAGCGGAGCAAACATCATAGTATGATGTTTGCGGAGTCGAACCCGACCCAAGGGAGGGCGCCCCGATGGGGCGGGATCTACATTAAAATTCAGCTATCCGCGAGATCCTGCCTTCGGCACCATCCTAGGGGATGGTTCGACTTCGTAAAACACCGCGCTGTGGTGTTTTACTTCGCTCAGGATGACGCGCGGTGGGGATGTTCGCCAAAATTCAAATTCCCCGATAAACCCGAATTTACCTACTTCTTTTTAAAGTTTTTTGAAGTGCAGAAACTTTTTTTCAAAAAAGTTTTTGCATTTTATCCGTCTCCCTAAAATTCAAAGGAGCTGTTGCATTGCAACAGCTCCTTATTATACTACGATGTATTTTACAAGTCAAGGTTATCAGCCAACGTAGATCATGCCGCCGCGGGGAACGGAGATCTTGGAGATTTCAGCAAGTGTGCCGCTGCCGATTTCCTCGCCCATGCAGTTTACGGTCTTATAGCTCTTGCCTGCAAAACCGTCGAGGTAGAGGTAGGTCTTTCCTGTGCAGTTAACTGCAACGAGGCTGTCCCATTCGCCCTGTACTGTGGGATCCTCGTAGTTTACGCAGACAGCCTTGCCGTCCTTTTCGCTGTACGCCTTGGAATAAACTGCGCCGGGATCGCAGGCATAAAGCTTTCCGTTAAGGAGAATATCTCGGTATTCTCTCCAGAAGCTGATGTAGTGGGAAAGTGCCTTCTTCTGCTCCTCTGTGATCTGATCGAGGTGAACGGAGATCTGGGGAACGGAGAAAAGGATGCTCGCAAGCTGCAAGGAAACGCTTTCAACAGTATCGTGAACATTCCACATAAGCATATCGGAGTGAACTGCGGTATTGCCTGAGATAAGGCGAAGGTCGATGATGGCACGTCTGTTGGACATGGGACAGCAGGGGCAATCGCCAACTCGGAGCATATTGCCGTACTTTCTGATGGCGGGTCCGATGTAGCTCTGGCGGAACTCAACCATTATGTCGGGATTGATCGCTGTAAGTGCGGTCTTAACGTCGTCCATAAGGGCTTCGATTGCATCCTCAAGGCTTTCGTAGTCGCGAAGGTGGGTAGGCTTGCCCTCGTCGTTGCCGAGGCAGAAGGAATCGATGAAGTCAAGCTTCAGTCCGTCAAAGCCCCATTCGCCTGCAGCCTCGGTATAGAATGCAACGAGATATTCGCGGATCTTTTTATATCTGGGGTCGAGAACGTAAACCGTATCGTCAAAGAAGGAGTAGAGAGTATAGTCCTTGAACTCCTCAAAGGAATCGGAATACTTTCCGAGGAAGGGAACGGAATACCAAAGAATAATCTTGAGACCCAGCTTGTGGATCTCGTCAACAAGCTCCTTGATGCGGGGGAAGCCGACAGGTCTCCAGTCGCCGCAGTATGCATAGCCGCCGTTTGTGTCTATGGTCTGCCAGCCGTCGTCGATGATAACGGTATCAAGACCCAGGGGCTTTGCAAGACGGCATTCTGTGATGATCTTATCAAAATCAAGATCCTGATGGAAGGAATACCAGAGAGAATCCATAGGCATCTTTGCGCTTTCGGGAACGGGGGCAGACTCATATCCGCACTCATTTTCCCACCAAGAGGTAGCCTCACGGATAGCATCACAGTAGTTGATATCTCTGCGGTCGATACGAACGGTTGCAGTATAAGAATCAATGGGAGTTGTGGGCTTTGTGAAGAAATCTACCTTGTAGCACATCTGAGCCCTCTTTTCGTTGATGCCTGTTGAGATCTGTGTAGGGATCTTAGGATCGGAGATGGCAACTGTGGTGCGGTTTTTGTCCTCGTTTGAGATAACTGCGTGAATGGGTGCGCCTGATGCGATTCTTGATTCGGAAACACGGGGACCCCAGTCGGGAGCGAGATTTCTCTGAGTTGCAACGTTAGGACCCCAGAAGGAATAATTCTCACGTGCATCCTCAAACCACTCAAGAGTAAAAGCCTCGGGAGTTGCGGGAGATGAGAGAGACATATTCACCTTAATATAAGTAATATCGCCGTCGTGGGTTTCCTCAAATGAGAGGATAACTCCTTCTTTACCGTAAAGATTGTAGTTCATAATATCACCTTTCGTTCATGTATTATGTTTATATAAAAATGATACTATAAATGCAGGAAATAGTCAATAAGATAAAATCTCCCATAAAGAAAAAACAGTTGTGATTTTCACATATAAAAAAACGGAAGCCCGAAAGCTTCCGTTTTATTGTATATATCTTATTATGCCTTACCGTCAGAGCCGCAGAGCTTGATCTTATGGCAGCAGAGCTCGATAACAGCCTCTCTGCCCTTGCCCATAAACTTCTTGGGGTCGATGATGCCTTCGTCTGTGAGAGACTCACGAACAGCCTTAGTCATAGCTGCACGAAGCTCAGTTGCGTAGTTAACCTTGTTAACGCCGAGCTCGATTGTCTTTCTGATCATCTCATCGGGAACACCGGAGCCACCGTGAAGAACGAGGGGAGCTTCGATTGTTGCAGCAAGCTTTTCGAGAAGCTCGAAGTTGAGCTTGGGCTCGCCCTTGTAGAAGCCGTGAGCTGTACCGATAGCTACAGCGAAAATGTCAACGCCGGTCTTAGAGAAGAAATCAAGAGCCTCGTCGGGATCAGTGTAAGCGATTTCAGCAGAGTGGCCGTCTTCCTTACCGCCAACTGTACCGAGCTCAGCCTCAACTGTAACGCCCTTAGCGTGAGCATCCTCAACAACCTTCTTTGTAACTGCGATGTTCTCATCGTAGGGGAGCTTGGAGCCGTCGATCATAACGGATGTGTAGCCTGCATCAACTGCAGCCATAACGTCCTCGTAGCTCTCGCAGTGGTCAAGGTGAAGTGCTACGGGAACACTTGCAGCCTCGCCCTCAGCCTTAACCATAGCAACTGCCTGGCGAAGTGTGAGGTACTTAACTGTGGAGGGAGTTGTCTGGATCATAACGGGGGACTTCATCTTTTCAGCCGCCGCAACGATAGCCTGTACCATCTCAAGGTTCTCTGCGTTGAAAGCAGGAACTGCGTAGCCGCCCTTACGAGCAGCGTAGATCATTTCTTTACTTGTTACGTACATTGGTTTATACCTCGTATTAATATTATTATTTTATTGACATTTCATTCAAGATCCCGCTTCGCGCTTTTGACGCTATGCGCCAAAAGTTCGACTGCGCCCCACGCGCGTCATTCTGAGCGTAGCAAACACCACAGTGCGGTGTTTGCGGAGTCGAACCCGACCATAGGGAGGGCACCGTAAGGTGGAATCTGCCTCGGGGCTCCGCTCAGGATGACACGGAATGAACGTTAATTACTCCATAATGTTGGCGTCGATGAGCTTCTGGCAGTTCTCGGGAGAGATAGCGCCCTCCATAGGTCCGAATGCACCTGTGTTGAGAGAAGCTGCTGCTGTTGCAAGCTTTGCTGCATCGAGAAGGCTCTTGCCCTCGAGAAGTCCGCAAAGGAATGCGCCGTCAAAGCTGTCGCCTGCACCTGTTGCATCAACAGGCTCGATAGCGTATACGCCGAACTCGATTCTCTCATCTCTGGAGTAGATGATGCAGCCCTTCTTACCGTTCTTGAGAACGATAAGCTCGAGAAGAGGCTTTGTAGCGAAGAGCTCCTGTACTGCCTCCTCGATGTCCTCCTTACCGGAGAGCATACGAAGCTCGCTCTTACCGGGCATGAACACGGATGTGTTATCGAGAACGTCGTTAACGAGGTCGAGACACTCGGGGTCCTTCATAAGCTCGGGGCGGATGTTGGGGTCAAAGGAGACCTTAGCGCCCTTAGCCTTAGCAGCCTTCATTGTTTCAACGATTCTGCGGCCGAAGGAGAGCTCTGCCATCATGGAGCAGCCCATGATGTGGAAGAACTTGAGGCCCTCAAGCTTGTCCTCGGAGGGGGAGGGAGCAAGAACTGCAGGAGTATTTCCGATGTGGAAGATAAACTTGCGGTCGCCGATTGCAAAGTATGTAACGAATGCACAGCCTGTGGAGATACGGTCGTTCTTAATGATGGAGGAGCAATCAACTCCGTCACCCTCAAGACGGTCGATGAGGCACTTACCGAAGTCGTCGTCACCAACGCCGCCTACGATAGCAGCCTTGTGACCGAGACGTGCAACAGTGTCAATAAAGATTGCAGGAGCACCGGAGGGGTAAGGACCCTTGAAGATGCCTGCCTTATCCAGGGGGCTGTCAACCTCGCCGCGCATGATCTCGACGATGATCTCGCCCATGGTCATAATTTCAGCCATTGGTTTGTTCTCCTTTATCTATTGTGATTAGCCGTTAAGGTTAGATCTAAGGAATGTAACGGCAGCAGCCATCATTTCGTCCATCTTCTCAGCATCAGCATTGCCTGAGAGATCGCGCCATACCTTGATAGCGGGACCAACCTCGCCGCCTGTGAGAAGGAAGGGCTCCATAACTACCTTTGCATCGTAGCCGATGTCACGGAGAGCCTTACCGATCTCAGCCCAGTCAAGGTGACCTGTGCCGGGGAGCATACGGTTAGCTTCGCCAACGTGAACGTGAGCAACCCAGTCGCCGCCGCGGCGGAGAACTGTGGGGATATCCTCAACCTCTTCGATGTTCATGTGGAATGTATCGAGAAGGAGCTTAACAGACTTCTTGCCAACTCTTTCGCAGAATGCGATACCCTCGTCGAGAGTATTGATCATGCAGGACTCGAATCTGTTGAGAATCTCAAGAGCGATTGTGAGACCGAGCTTATCAGCGTGGTCGCCAACTCTCTTCATACCTGCAACTGCACGGTCAAGGAGAGCCTCCTTGTCAGTATCGATAAAGTCATAGGGCCAGTGGTTGTAGCAAGCACCGATGAGGATCTTACAGTCGATCTTAACCATCTGGTCAAGAATATCGCAAAGGAACTTAACGCCTGCCTCGTGGATTGCGGGATCAGCTGAGCAGATATCCTTATCCTTGGGAGGGCCGAGGTTTGCGGAGATCTCAAGTCCGAGATCCTTTGCAGTTGTGCGGAGCTCCTCAAGCTGTGCATCGCTCATGTCAACGAGGTCGCCGGCTCCAACTTCAAGTACGTCAAGGCCGCACTTCTTTGCTCTGTGGCAAAGGTCGATGTAGTTAACAGCCCAGGTGTTGCCCCAGTAAGCGAAATGTGTTCCGATTTTCATCATAATTGTGGTTTCCTTTCGTGTATGTAAATTTTTTAATTATCTTTCGCCGTCTCCGATATCGGGATAAGCCTGATTCAGAGGATTGATATCAAGAGTGAATGCGCTCTTGATGCCGTTTGAAGCGTAGGTGAGGGGCATATCGTTTTCGTTAATGAAATCGTATGTCCACTTCCACTGTGCAGCATATGCCTCTCTCTGAGCCTCTGTGCCGTTTACGTATCTGTCCTCATAAAGAGCGGAGAGACCGAGGAAGTGCATATGAACGGAAAGCTTTTCAAGATTGTAAAGCTCCTCAGATGTATCTGCCTGATTCTTTGCTTTGTCAAAGAGGGAGCACATCTTGTCGTAATTTGCCTTGAAGTAATCCTTGGAGTAGATATCAAAGGGAAGCTCGAAGTCATTGAATACGCAGCCCTTGAGGTCGCCGCATTCGATGAGCATATCCATATATTCTCTGATATATGTCCAGCCGTAGCCGTAGTTATCCTTGAGATACTCGGCAGTGCGGAGGTCGTACTCTTCCTTAGTCATATCGGGGTTCCACATCATGTCTGCAATAAGCTGACCGTCCATAGACTCGAAGGAGCCACCGTCAGTTCCTACAACGTAGAAGCCGTTTGCACCGTTATTGATAAACCACTGGAAGTCGTTGTAGAGGTTATCAAAGTTAGGCTCGGGGCAGAGCATGTAGTAGATGTGTGTGGGGTAATACCATACGTAAATATTGGAGCATTTTTCAGTCCAAGCAAGGAAATCCGCCTCAGCCTTCTTGTTTGTAACGCCGAGGGAGTTACCTGCGTCTGTACAGCCCTCATGACCGAGCATATGGTTTGCGCAGCCGTTCCAGCAGTAGAGAAGGGTGATGCCCTCGTTGAGAGCAGTCTTGCCGGGAGCATCGTGCCAGCCCTTAGAGGGCTCGGATGAATTGCCGTATGCGTTTACGATAACGCGGATATCGGGATATGCCTTGATGATCTCTGCGTGGACCTTGTTAACGAATCTGCAGAGGAGACCGGAGTGCTGATTGCCCTCCTCCTTGTATACCTTGTTGCAGTTACGGCAGGTGCAGGGAACGTCGTCTGCGGCATAGGAGCAGGAGATCTCTGTGATCTCACGGCCGATAACTGCGCCTGCTGCTGTTCTCTGATCGAGAAGCTCAAGCATATTTTCAACGCAGATCTCAAAGGATCTGTTGTCGGAAAGGCATCTCTTGGCAAGATTCTGAGCTGCCATATCCTCTGTGGGAATGAAAACGTCAAAGGAGTGAGCGTTTGCTCTTACTCTCTCGATGCCGTAGCCGTACTTTGCCTGAAGCATTGAGGACTGTGTGGAGCAGCCGGAGAGCTTTCTTTTGATAACTGTGGATTCTGTATATTCGTTGCGGAAGCCTGTGATGCATACACAGCGGTAACGAACTGTGGGGATCTGAGTGTTATCAACACCCTCGGGGATGTTTGACTTTATATTCTTGTCAAGCTTATATTCGCCGTAGGCGTAGAAGCTGTAGCCGAAATAGCTTTCGAGAATCTCGTAAACGGCATACATTGTGCCGCGCATAGCACCTGCGGTGATGACAACGTCGTCGCCAACGGTCTTGATGTTGAAGCCGTCGGTTCCCATCTCGCCTGTGGTGTCCTCTGTGAGGATGATCTGCTTTTCGAAGGAGCCCTCGCCGTTTTCAATTGTGAGGGGAGCATTCTTGCCACCGAGTCTCACGTACTTCTGAAGCTCCTCAGCGGCAAACACCATATTGGCATTGTCGGGGTTTGTAACAACAACAGAGTATTCCTCAATGGGAGTGCCCATAACGGTAAAGCCCTGCCAGCCGCAGCCCTCGGGATAGAGAGTGCTGATATCAGCGCTGCCGGAAAGATGAAGCTTCATGGTATAGGAGTCCATGGAGTTTACAACTCCGTCGGAGTTTGCATCTGAAGCAAGCTTGTCTGTTTCAACGTCAGAGCCGACCATGCTGACCTTCAGCAAATAGGAGTCCATTGCATTGATAGTGCCGTCGTGATTAATATCGCCCTTGCGGTAGAGCATTGTTGCGGATGCAGGCAATGCAGCGATGATGCAGGAGAGCACCATGACAGCGCAAAGGATAAGGGAAATATATCTTTTCAAAGCCATGATTTCCTTTCTACAATTATACTTATAATCATTATAATATAAGCGTTTTGATTTTTCAATAGCAAACCGCCGTGATTCTTTATTTTTTCCATAATATACAGAGGGTTTTATTGCGGCTAAAAGGGGGAAGCTATTGACTAAAAGATAAAAGTATGTTATTGTAAATATACATTTAATCTAAAGAGGTATTTTATGAAAAGAATACTTGCCATCTCATTGGCACTTCTTGCAGCAGCGGCGCTTATTTTCGGTGCAGCGCTCATCTACAATTCCCAGGATAAGGGTAAGATTATCGACGGACAGTACAAGCTTCATATGGGTACCTACGCAGCTCCCTCTGCGGTAGGCTCAGACGAGGCAAAGTCCACAGTAACAACCGTTGCCGTTATTACAGACGGCGAGGGCATGATCGTTGACTGCGTTATCGACTGCGGCGACTACGGTCTTTCCTTTGACGATGCTAAGGCGGGAAAGAACGGCACATATCAGACAAAGAACGAGCTTGGCGACAACTACAATATGGTAGCATACGGCGGCTCTATCGCTGAGTGGTACAAGCAGGCAGAGCATTTTGCAGACTTCGTTAAGGGTATGGATGCAAAGGAGGCAACAGGTCTCGAGCTGGCAGCTGACGGAAAGGGCAAGGATGCAGACCTTCTTTCCGGCTGCACAATTGCAGTAACAGATTTCAAGAATGCCCTTGTTAAGGCAATGGGCGATACTCTTGCAGTATCCTTTGAATGTGACGAGGCTCCCGAGCTTTCTCTTGCAATGATGAACGCTGATACTATCGGCGAGGCAGGCGAGGACGGCTCTGTTCCCGTTACTATGACAACAAGCCTTATGGCAGTTGCAACATACGACGGCAAGGTTCTTGCTGCAGTTACAGACGTTGCAGAGGCAGGTCTCGCATACAGTGCAGAGGGTAAAGTAGCAAAGGCTGACTATGCAGGCACAAAGAGAGAAAAGCTTGACACATACGGCATGGTAGCATATGCAGGCGCAAAGTACGAGTGGTACGAGCAGGCTGATAACTTCTGCAAGTACATCAAGGGCATGACCGCAAAGGAAGTTGCAAAGATCAAGATGGACGATGCAGGCAAGGCAACTGATGCAGACCTCGTAGCAGGCTGCACCATCACCATCGGCGACTTCGTAAAGATCGCATCCAAGGCTCTCGGTGCAGAGGTTAAGGAAGAAAAGGGTGGATACACTCTCGGTCTCGGCTCTGTAACAGCAGTTGACGAAGCAAGTGCAAAGCAGACAACAACCGTTGTTGCAGTTATTACAGACGGCAACGGCAAGATCGTTGACTGCATGGTTGACTGCGTTGAGTCAACTATGAAAGTTGAGGGCGGCAAGGCATCCGTTGGCGGCACATATAAGACAAAGACAGAGCTTGGCGACGACTACGGCATGGTAGCATATGCAGGCGCAAAGTACGAGTGGTACCAGCAGGCAGAGAACTTCTGCGAGTACGTTAAGGGCCTTGACCTTGAGGGTGCAAAGGCAATCGACCTTGAAAAGACAGGCAAGGCAAAGGATGCAGACCTTGTAGCAGGCTGCACAATCGCAATTTCCGAGTTCAAGGAAGCTCTCGTAAAGGCTCTTGAGGATAAGGGCGCAGTAGCATTCGATTCCAAGAAGGCTCCCGAAATTTCCGTTGCAATTATTACAGACGATTCCGCATCCACAGATGCATCTGCTGATAAGGCAGGAAGCGTTTCCTTCATGGTTAACATCTGCGCAGCAGCAGTTGCAGACGGCAAGACTCAGGCAGCTATCATCGACGTTGCAAACCCCACATTCGCATTTGACGGTGAGGGCAAGGTTACAGGTGCTGCGTTTGACGGCACAAAGAGAGAGCTTGGCGACAACTACGGTATGGTAGCATATGCAGGCGCAAAGTACGAGTGGTATGAGCAGTCTGCAAACTTCTGTGAGTTCATCAAGGGAATGACAGCAAAGGAAATTGCTGCAATCGAGATGACAGAGGTGGGCAAGCCCGCAGATGCAGACCTTACTGCAGGCTGCACAATCGCCATCGGTGATTTCATCAAGATCGCTGAAAAGGCGCTCAAGGCAGAATAATTTAAAGTTAAAGGAATGGGCAAACGATGAAAAAATTGCTATCCGTAATACTTGTGGTAGCGATGGTATCATCGCTTGCCCTTCTTTCGTCCTGTGCGGTAAAAAAGCAGCAGTTTTCGGCATCGGATATTACTGTATTTGATACTCAGACCATAATTCTCGGCTGGGAAAGCACCGAAGAGGAGTTTAACGAAAGAGCCGATGAGATACTGGAAAAGCTGAAGGTTTATCACAGGCAGTATGATATCTATCACGAGTATGACGGCATAAATAATCTCAAAACAGTAAACGATAATGCGGGAATCAAGCCTGTCAAGGTAGACCGCGAGATAATCGACCTTCTGCTTTATGCAAAGGAGATGTATGACCTCACCGAGGGTATGACAAACGTTGCAATGGGAAGCGTTCTTTCCATCTGGCACACATACCGTGAGCGCGGACTTGCAGACCCTGCAAACGCCGCTCTGCCTCCCATGGAAAAATTAAAGGAGGCGGCACTCCACACGGATATTGAAAAGGTCATTATCGATGAGGAGAAGAGCACAGTATATCTTGAGGACCCCGAAATGAGTCTTGACGTAGGCGCTGTTGCCAAGGGCTATGCCGTAGAGATGGCAGCCCGGTACTGCGAGGATAAGGGGTATACGGGATATGCGCTTTCCGTGGGCGGAAACGTCCGCTGCATCGGCAAAAAGGCGAGCGGAGAAAAGTGGGAGATAGGAATTCAGAATCCCGATCTTGCCTCCGACGAGGCCTATGTTTCAAAGGTGTATCTGGAAAGAGAAGCCCTTGTAACCAGCGGTGATTATCAGAGATTCTATACGGTAAACGGCAAGCAGTATCATCACATCATAGACCCGAAAACCCTTATGCCACGGGATATTTTTGCGGCGGTATCCATAATAACAGACCATTCCGGCCTTGCGGATGCATTGTCAACGGCTCTGTTCAATATGAGCTACGAGGAAGGTCTGGCGCTTGCCGAAAAGGAAGGCTTTGAGGCAATATGGGTATACCCCGACGGCACCGTAAAGACCACAGACGGATTTAATAAGCTGACAAAATAAAAAAGTGTGAGATCAAAGATCTCACACTTTTGTTTTTTAGCCTTCAGCGTTTCCCTCGTAGCCGAGAAGGAAGCCGCCTGCCTCTGCATAGAAGCTGCAGAGCGCACCTGTCTTAGCAATAACAACGTTGGCATCGGGGTAGTCCTTACAGATCGTTTCTCTGATGCTTTCGGCAATCTCAGGATTTATGCAGTGGTGGATACGAACCTTTCCGCCGCAGTATCCGTTTGCCTTCATGTTATCGTAAATTTCGATTACAGTCTTATCTGAGCCTCTTACCTTTGAGAGCATCTCAAGTGTGCCCTCAAGGCTTGCCTTACCTACGGCACGGATGCCGAGAAGGCCTGCGATCTTTGCCTTCGCATGGCTGATTCTTCCGTTATTTGCAAGGTTTCTCATGGATTCCAGAGCAAAGAGAAGATGAGTGGTCTTCTTATATTCGCAGATGGCATCTCTGATCTCCTCGAAGCTGAGTCCGGAAAGGATAAGCTCACGGAGCTTTTCAATAAGGAGCGCATTTTCGGGACCTGCGGAGAAGGTATCCACGCAGAAAACCTTTCTTGAGGGATAGTTTTCCATATAGTCCTGTGCCGCAAGGGTTGCGCTGTTGTGGCTGCCTGAAAGATTTTTTGTAATGCTGACGCAGAAAATGCAGTCGCTGTCACCGAAGGCACGGTACCAGTCGTCCATATTGGGGCAGGAGGAGCCTGAGGTACCCTTGTACTTCTTAAGCTCTTCAGCCATTCCCTCCACGTCAAGCTCTGCTGTATCTATGTATTCTTTATTGTCGGTTATGATCTTGAGAGGAACAGATGCAAAGTCAACTCCGTCAAGTGCGAAAATATCGCTTGCAGAGTCGGAAACGATCTTGAAGGTCATATTTATACCTCTTTCGGTTATGATTGTCGCTTTTGCGACTAAGGAAATTATATCAGTTTTTCAAAAACTTGTCAACAGCTTGCCCGAAACTTATTGACAGACTGGAAAAAGGTGTTAAAATAATGGTATGAATAATGATGTTAAAGGTCTCTTTGAGCAAAAGGTACGGGATTTCCGTTTGCCCCGATACTCCGAATTGCCAAAGGTAGGACTCTATCTTGAACAGGTAACTAAATATGTAAACGGAATACTTACGCCCCTGGGCATCCCCGAGCTCACGTCCTCCATGATAAGCAATTACGTTAAAAAAGGTGTTGTTGATTCACCTGTAAAAAAGCAGTATTATCCGGAGCACATTGCATATATTTTGTTTGTGGGTATGGGCAAAAGCGTTATGTCCATTGATGATATTTCGTATATCTATACACTTCAGAAGGGCGTATACAGCTGCGACGTGGCATATGATTATTTCTGCATGGAATTTGAAAATATGCTTGCCTATACTGCAGGCATAAAGGATACGGTGGATACCGTAGGAGTAACGAATACGGAGCTGAAAACCGTGCTCCGAAACGTAATAATTTGCGTAACAAATCTTTTATTTGTAGAAAATTCCCTCCGTGAATTCAGAAAAAGAGAAGAATAAAAGCAAAGGACTTTTTTGTAAAAAAGTCCTCTATCTTCCTAAAACATAGTCGATCCGCGGGCATAAAGAGAAACGATTGTCAAGAGTTATCTTGCCCGCTCCGCCTTTCCAAAAGCAAAGGCCTGAGTCTAATATCAATTAAAATACGCCTCGATCCACTCACCCCGATACTCTCCTTGTTTTAGTTACGTCGTTGAAAAAACGATACTCAATCGTTTTTTCTTCCTCCTCACT
>JAZRRC010000207.1:0-4679 GCA_045650355.1 Candidatus Avispirillum sp.
CACCTATGACGGTCGTATGACCGGCGCGGAGGACGCTGCGGCTGCGGCCGAGCTGCTTGCCTCCGGCAAGGCCAGCAAGAACGAGCCCGAGGTGCTGGACTGCGGCAAGTACGCCGGTATGACCACCGCTGAGGCGCGCAAGGCGATCCTTGCTGACCTCAAGGAAGGCGGCTATCTCAAGGAGATCGAACCCCTTGCACACAACGTTGGTACTTGCTACCGTTGCCATCAGGTTATCGAGCCTATGGTTTCCAAGCAGTGGTTCGTTAAGATGGAGCCCCTTGCAGGCCCCGCAATCGATGCTGTTCGCACAGGCGAGATCAAGTTCGTTCCCGAGAGATTCGAGAAGAACTACTTCCACTGGATGGAAAACATCCGCGACTGGTGTATCTCCCGTCAGCTCTGGTGGGGTCACAGAATCCCCGCATACTACTGCGACAACGAGGCTTGCGGTGAGACTGTTGTATCCCTCGATGCTCCCTGCAAGTGCCCCAAGTGCGGTGCTGCAATGACTCAGGACCCCGACACACTTGACACATGGTTCTCCTCTGCGCTCTGGCCCTACTCCACAATGGGTTGGCCTCACACAACAGAGGATCTTGAATACTTCTTCCCCACAAACACTCTCGTTACAGGCTACGACATCATCACTTTCTGGGTTTCCAGAATGATCTTCTCCGCTCTCGAGTACACAGGCAAGGCTCCCTTCGACACCGTTCTTATCCACGGTCTCGTTCGTGATGCGCAGGGCAGAAAGATGTCCAAGTCTCTCGGTAACGGTATCGATCCCCTTGAGATCATCGATCAGTACGGTGCTGATGCTCTCCGCTTTGCTCTTGCAACAGGTAACAGCCCCGGAAACGATATGAGATTCTCCGATGAGAAGATCGAGGCAGCTCGTAACTTTGCAAACAAGCTCTGGAACGCTGCAAGATTCGTTATGATGAATCTCGATATCGACGAGATCGCACTTCCCGATGCAGCTGATCTTGCTCCCGAGGACAAGTGGATCCTCTCTGCATTCAACGCAGCGGCTCAGAACGTTAACTACAACCTTGAGAAGTTTGAGATCGGTATCGCTCTCTCTACTCTCTACGACTTTATCTGGGACGTATACTGCGACTGGTATATCGAGCTTACAAAGCCCTCCCTCAACGGTACAGACGAGAAGAGAAAGAACGTAGCACAGAACGTTCTCGCATGGGTTCTCCGTGAAACTCTCAAGATGCTCCATCCCTTCATGCCCTTCATCACTGAGGAGATCTACTCCGGTCTTCCCGGCACTGAGGAAAGCATCATGATCCAGGCATTCCCTGTAGCTTGCGACTGCCTTGATTTCAGCGAAAAGGCTCAGATGGACAAGGTTATCGACGCTATCCGCGCTATCCGTACACGCCGCGCTGAGATGAACGTTCCTCCTTCCCGTAAGGCTAAGGTCTACATCGTTTCCAAGGATGCAGAGGCATTCGGCCCCTACTGCTATCCCTTCTTCGAAAAGCTTGCAAGTGCTTCCGAGGTTGAGCTTGTAGGCGAGTACACCGAGGAGGGTGCTGTTCAGATCATCACAGACTCTGCCGCAATCTACATCCCCATGGCAGATATGGTTGACTTCGAGGCAGAAAGAGCAAGACTTTCCGCTGACCTCAAGAAGCTTGAGGCTGAGATCAAGAGAGCTGAGGGCAAGCTTTCCAACGAAAGCTTCGTTGCAAAGGCTCCCGAGGCAGTAGTTGCTCAGGAAAAGGAAAAGCTCGAAAAGTACAAGGCTCAGAAGGCAGGCGTCGAGGAAGCCCTCGCCGCTATCGCAGGTAAGTGATTTTTCGTACTTTCTTTGTAAAGAAAGTACCAAAGAAACTTCAAAAAAGAGTATAAAAAAAGCTATGCAGGTGCAATGCACCTGCATAGCTTTTTTTACGGGTTATTTACTATCCCTACGAAAAGGGGAAGATCTACGTCGCTTGATATTACGAAAATAAAGGGGCGATCAAGGTTAAAGTCTATGATCTCATTGGGTACTCCACCGGTACCTACAAGAAAAAGAGTTATCGCCGCAGCCTCACAGCCCTCCTCATCTATCTTGACTCTCGCGCTGTGAGTAGCGTCGGTTACACAGATCTCTGTATTCTCAGTCCCCGTCAAGGGTGAAAAATTGGCCTTATCCAAATCGAAAACGTCCGAAACTCCAAGCTCCTTGAGCCCTTTGTCAAGATCTATACTGCCGCCCACATCAAACCTCGGGACCGAAAGATGCAGATATCTGTAATCCTCAAAATCCGCGCCGAAGGTCTCTCTTCCTTTTCCGTTTATAAACTCAAGTGCTTCATTATCTGAGAAAAGGCTCTCTGCCTCCACTCCCTCATCGGGAAGGATAAACCACATCTCGCCGCCATCTCTGAATGCCTTTGACGTTGCAGAAAAGTTCTTGCCCTCGTAATAAAGGGAATTTCCGGTCTCGTGCATAAATTCACAGGTAACGTCTCCGTCTGCAGAATGAAAGACATCCTCCTTCGTCGACTCCTCCGAGAACTCCTCATCCCAGCCTGCCTTGAAGTATACCGTCGTTGCAATGGTCATTAATGCTTCACGGGTGGTCTCAAAGCCATCGGTATATTCCGAAAGAAGCCCCTTCGTCTGATCATTGAGCCACGCCTTCACCGCGCTGTCAAAAAGATCAGTGCCCATATCTCCTCTGAAGGTTGAGGCAAAATAATTTTCTGATATCACCCTTGCAAGGTCGGGACGTACAGGAACCGTGTCATCAAGCCACATCGCCGCTCCGAGAAGTGAGGTTACGATACCGTCATCTCTGTAGTTGCCTATCCAAAGGGCCTTTGCGTTTTGGCGAAGGCTTTCCATATCCCTCTCACCAAGAAGGTTCAGTATCTGCTCGCGGCTGTCCCCCTCGCAGGTCTCTGCAAGAAGTCCCAAAGCCATATACACATTGAGAGGCGAAAAGACAAGATTTTCCCCGTCGGCACATCCGAGAAACTCCTCGACTCCCGCGTTCACAAAGCGGGAAATATCTCCAATATCTTCCTTATAGCCCTCGTACCTTTCACGCGTCTCCCGCTTCCATTCATAGTATCTATCATACTCGTCGGGATCGTAATCTCCCGAAAGGATATCGAACTTTTCCTGAACGGGATATCCGCAAAGTGACAGCGCCTCAGCTCCCTCATATTCGTTCTGTGGTACGTACTGTACAGGTGGCTTCGTATCATCCGTCTTGTCAGTTGAGACGGTATTATCCGTCGTATCCGTCGCCGTGCTCTCCTCCCCCGAACCGATGATATTTTTTGAGGGAAAGATCTGATTCCACGGCATAAGAATTGCTGTTAACAGTATACATGCAGCCACCGCCGCAGAAAGTGCCGCTATTACGGCACTTCTGCCCTTCATCTTCTTTTTTTCATTTGCCGCCGCTATCATATCGTCACCTATATCGCCGATAGCGTTCTGCAGTTCCTCAGGCTTCATTCAAAGTGCCTCCCTTCTCAATTCCTCCGCAAGCTTTTCGCGCGTACGGAAAAGCATCATCTTTATCTTACCTTTTGTGGCCCCGTATCTTTTTGCTATTGCAGATATCTCGTCGCAGTACCAATATCGCCTGATAAAAACGTTTCTCTCCGTTTCAGGCAATGCTCTCAGAAAGCTATCTACTATACGTGCAAGCTCCTGCCTTTCAAACTCCCGATCCACGGTGTCGGACGCCGCGATACACTCCGAAAGCTCATCAAGACTGACCGCGGCAACTCCTCCTCCCCGCTTTAAAGCGGCTTTTTCGCGGTAACGCTTAAAGGCGATATTTCTGGTTATCCTTCCGAGAAAGGTTGAAAGTATCGGAGGATGCTTTGGCGGCATGGTATTCCACGCGCCTAGATAGGTATCGTTTACGCTCTCCCTCGAATCCTCGTGATCGGTAAGGATATTATAAGCGATGCTGTAGCAATATCTCCCGTATTTTTTGTCAGTTTCAGAAAGGGCACTTTCATCCCGTTTGAAATAGAGCTCTATTATCTTATTATCATCCATCAAAATTCACCTCTTTTCGGGGCCTTCTATCTATACAATACCATTTTTTTCCGAAAGGTAACAGCTTTTTAAAAAAAAATTGCAAAAAACTATGCGAGTGCATCAAATGGTGCTCGCATAGCTTTTTATTTTTGGTATGCCGATAAATTTAGGTTTATCGGGGAGTTTGCAATTGAGCGAAGCACATTTTTTGCGTCATCCTGAGCGGAGTAAATATCATGGTATGATATTTACGGAGTCGAACCCGACCCAAGGGAGGGCGCCCCTTCGGGGCGGGATCTACGAAATTTGATAAGAGCTATCGATAATTTCAAGTAGATCCTGCCCTCTAAGGAGGGCACCATCCTAAGGGATGGTTCGACTTCGCAAACAACTCACCGGGTTGTTTGCTACGCTCAGGATGACGCATCAATTGCCGCTTCGCTCAGTTTGAACATCCAGATAAACACGAATTTGAGGTTAAAGAATAAAGAATAAAGAAAAAACAAAATGGCTACGGGAAAACCCATAGCCATTTTCTTTTTGAAGTTTTTTGGGGGGGAGGAAGAAAAAACGATTAAGTATCGTTTTTTCGACGACGTAACTAAAACAAGGAGTATGCCGAGCCGAGTGTATCGAGGCGAGAGCAGACGACTATGTTTTAGGAAGGG
>JAZRRC010000208.1:0-3602 GCA_045650355.1 Candidatus Avispirillum sp.
ATACCGTCCGCCCGAATTCCTCAGCAATTTTTCATTCTTCATTTTCATTTCCTTTTTCCCGTTGACTTTGTTTTTTGCATATGATAGAATAAGGTAACTTTATTGTTCGAGGTTTTACGACAATGACTAATTTTTCAAATATCATCCCTACCCCCAAGGGTTACTGGGGCGACGGCACCTACAAGACCTTCGAGGCTACTATCTGCGGCGAGTTCTCTATGGAGATCGCTTCCTTCATCCGCTACGCCAAGAAGATCGCTGATATCGACTTCACAATCGTAGAGGACGGCGCTATCATCGTAAAGAAGTGCGATCGCATCTCTGCAGGCGAGTACCGTCTCGAGATCGGTGAGGAAGAGGGCAAGATCATCATCAAGGCTGCAGATTCCGATGCTGCTAACGCTGCTTTCGGCACTCTTCTCCAGCTTATGGAAAAGAACTACGCGGGCAAGGTTCAGCTTCCCCAGGGTACTGTTTGCGATAAGCCCGAGTGCAAGTGGAGAGGCCTTCTCATCGACTGCGCACGCCGCAACCACTCCGTAGCTCTTCTCAAGAAGTACGTTGACCTTTGCCGCTTCTACAAGGTAAAGTATCTCCACATCCACTTCACAGATGACGAGAACTTCACACTCCCCTCCAAGGCATTCCCCAAGATGACAACTCCCGAGAACTGCTACTCCTATGAGGAGATCGCAGAGATCGATACATATGCATTCGAGAACGGTGTTTCCATCATCCCCGAGCTCGATACACCCGGCCACTCCACATCTATGCTCAAGGCATATCCCGAGATCTTCGGTGAGGAGGGCATCATCAAGTTCACAAAGGACGCTATCGAGGCTACAAAGATCCTTTACCGCGAGCTTTGCGAGATGTTCCCCCACTCCGAGTATATCCACATGGGCGGCGACGAGTCCCGTCTCGGCTGGTGGCTTACTGACGAGTGCTTCGCATACGGCGAGGAGATCGGCATCTCCGTTAACGACGAGGCTCCCGGCATGACTCCCAACGAATGGGTAATGCTCCGCTTCCTTGCAACATTTATCAAGGAAATGGCAGAAACCATCACAGCTTGCGGCAAGAAGCCTGCTGTATGGGAGGGCTTCAACAAGGAAACAAACGATATCGTTCCCAAGAACGTAACAGTTATGGTATTTGATTCCTCCTATCAGCTTGCTCCCTCTCTTTGCGAGGCAGGCTTTGAGGTTATCAACTGCGCATGGTTCCCCCTCTACGTTGTAATTCCTTACTGGATCTACACAAAGAAGAACTGCTTCGATTGGAACGTTTACGCATTCGGTACCATCAACGAGAACTCCCCCTATAAGGATGGCTTCATGCAGTATAACTACCTTGACGGCATCCAGGGCGGTCAGCTCTGCTCCTGGGGCGACGGTCTCAAGTGCGAGTATAAGGACCCCGAGGTAGGCCTTGCCAAGGAGCTTGAGGAAATCTGCGAGCGTCTCCCTGCAGTTGCGGAGAACACATGGACCCGCGAGAAGCGCCGTGATTACGGCTCCTTCCTCGAGGCTATGGAAGAGCTCAACGGTAAAGTTGAAAAGCTTCTTAAGTAATGATATATTAATCCCCCTGCGTCGCAGGGGGATTTTTTATTGCAAATTGTCATTATGTGTGATATAATTATCAATACCTGAACAACAGGAAACTATCTAATTCAAAATTATGGAAAGATGAAAGCTATGGAAACTACAGTTGAATCAAAAAGCACAGGGCTTATCAGACTGAATATAAAAGGTCTCAAGCCTATACTTTTGGTAAAAGATCTTGAACGTTTCGACACTGATTTATATTTATATTTATACAACCTTGATCTGAATCAAAATATTGATACCCCCGAGTTTCTCTTTTTCAAGGGATATTGCTATTACAATAAAATAAACGTACCTCGCAAAGACACTGAGCTCGGCATATCGCTCATGAAAGCAGCTGCCGATGCCGGTCTTTTTGAAGCGATGATCGTTCTTTCCAACATCAGGCTCTTATCCGGATTCGAAAAACCTGATGATCCATCCAGCGAAGAAACTCTGGCAGGTTATGATTTAAGAGAGAAGGCCATTGCGCTTCTTTCTGAGGAATACAATAAAAATCCGGATGAAAAAAATACCGTCACATATATCGACGTGCTTATTGATACATGTTATAAGTACCGTTTTGCACTCTATGAGCTTCTCGGCTTTGAAGGATTGAAAAATGCTACCAAAGACAAATACGTCACTGCTAAAAACCTTTTAAAAGCAGCAGAGAGTAAATACACCTCCCGAGAGAGCATGAAGATTCTGTCGGAATTGTATTCCAATATGGTAACAATTATAGATAGTGCCCCCGAAGATGATATGCAGGAGCATGACATAAACTATTTTTATAAAAAATCGTTGTATTTCGCAAAGAAAGCCTATGGCAGATCAAATGATATCGATAATCTTGATAAGCTGTCCGAAGCTTACATATGGTACAGTGAAAGATACGACTACTGTGACTTCTGGGAGGTGTTTTCAAAGATCAAGCATTTTATCCTCCGCAAAAAAGGTCTTTCCATTCATAAAAAGAAGCTTCGTATACTGAAAAAGCTGATGGCCTCTGAACCGCAGGATTATGCTTATGACGTAGTGATGACCTATTCCGACATTTCCGATCTGTGTTTCCCGATTTTTAGCAATAAATATCTCCGCAAGGCTCTCGAGCTATGCAAGGAAATAATCAAAAACGACGATGATATAATCTATCACGAAACATATGATGATATTGCAGAGAAGCTTGGCGTTCTCGGTGAGGATGAGTCTTGCGGACAGAAGGCTTATTATACAAAAAAGCTTGAAGCACTGAAGGCACTCATCCAAAAAGAGGAAACAACAGAAAAGCTTTACGAATTCTCATATACTTGCTATAAATTATCCTGCATATATATGAGAAGGGAAAATTATTCGCCTATTGCAGACCTGATGAGACAAGGCTTCAATGCTCAAAAAAGAATATGCGAGATTTCAGGCTCCTCTGAAGCCAAATTAAAGCTGTGTGAATATGCTTACAGCAACGTATGCACTGCAGGAAGATTCAGATCCGAGCTCGGTTCCGTAATCGATAACGCATTCTTTATAGAGATTTTGGAAGAAGCACTCGCTATCATCGGTGACAAGGACACGGACGGTCTTGACCTTGACCATCTGGAAGCTATCAGCGCTCTCTACTATAATCTTGAGGCGGCTTATACTATGGAAAACAACAGCGAAAAGGCTGAATATTATGCCTCCGAATATAAGCGCCTGGAAGAAAAGATCGAATCCTTGAAAAAGTCCAACGTCTAAGACAGTCACTCCATATTCCCAATCCCCCTGCAATGCAGGGGGATTTTTGTTTCAAAATAAATTCGGGTTTGTCGGGGAGATAATGCAAAGGACTTTTTTGTAAAAAAGTCCTCTGCACTCCCAAAAAACTTCAAAAAGGAATATATATAATTGGGGTTTACCGAGAAGTGGATGCTACTCCTTTGAAGAAAAGCCCTGTAAGGGCTTAAAAGAGTTCACTAAAGATAACTTTAGTGAACTCTTTTTTAAAGTTTTTTGCGGAGCTTTTTTTCAAAAAAG
>JAZRRC010000209.1:0-11436 GCA_045650355.1 Candidatus Avispirillum sp.
GACTAACTTAGGTCAACGCCTCGTGCGTTGACAGAGCGGGCACAGATGTTTTAAGTTTTGGACTTCTTCACGTCTGCGAGGGGAAGGACTAACTTAGGTCAACGCCTCGTGCGTTGACAGAGCGGGCACAGATGTTTTAAGCTTTGGACTTCTTCACGCCCGCGAGGGGAAGGACTTGGTGCGAATCGCCTCTTTAACATATCAAATTTTAGTTTGCATCAGCTCGATAAACTCCAATTTATAGAGAATAAAAAACTTGCAAGAGCTTGTAGGCTCTTGCAAGTTTTTTTATTCTTCAGTATTTGCTTCGACCTCGGGGATCTCTTTATCGTAGTCCGCCCAGAATTCCAGGGAGGTTTTTTCGTAGGTCTTACGGTCTACGAGGTAGCTGAGGCCATGGTCGGCGCCGGGGACGATGACGACGCGCTTCTCGGAGGCGCAGGCCTTATAATTTTCGTAGGTCTGGGTTACGGGGACAAACTGGTCGTCTGTGCCGTGGATGAATACGACAGGCACCTTACAGCTTTTCAGCGCCTCGGTGCAGGAATATTCCATCGAGTCTATCTGCAGCTTCTTTTTATAAATATCGCTGGCAGCTCCCCGGTACATTCCGTAGGGAAGGTGGAGGTTATCCTGAACAACGTGCTTCCAGATTGCATGAGGGGAAACGAAGGCGCAGTCTGCCATAACGCCGTGGACTCTTTCGGGAAGGTCAAAGCCTGTTGTCATAAGGACGGTGGTTGCACCCATGGAAAGTCCGCAGAGGTAGACGGGGAGGCTTTCGTCTGTATTTTCGCATGCCCAGTTTACCCATCTGAGGCAATCGTGGCGCTCGAGAAGACCGAATCCCATATATTCGCCCTCGCTCTCGCCCTGACCTCGCTGCTCTGCATAAAGCACGGAGCAGCCGCTATCGTGCCAGAAATCGTTTATCAGTCCGAAATCCTGAGACCAGGTGCTTCTCCAGCCGTGCATTGCAACCATAACTCTCTTGGCGCCCTCGCAGGGAAACCAATGTCCCACAAGGCGAAGACCGTCGTGGCTCTCTATCTCTACAACCTTATGCTCCTTTTCCTCGAAGGCTTTTTTCGCCTCCATGACCGTATCCATAATAGCGGAAAGCTCGCCTGAGCCCATTATCTTTTCCTTGCCCTTTGTCATTGCCTTCGGCTCCTTGCGGTCTACGGCAATGTTCATAAGGCTTTTGGCGATAAAGCGCTGTACGGCACCGGCAACGATGGCAGTTGCAGCTGCAACGCCTGATGCAATCAATATATTTTTCAGATTTTTATTGTTCTTTTCCATTTTTGATATTCCTTTCCGGTTTCTAGCTTTATTATATCCCTAAAAATATGTAAAGGTCAACTACAATTAGTGTCTAATATGTGAATTTATTATTCTTTTCAAATGGTTGAAAAGGGATTTCAATTATGTTATAATAAAATATTATTATAGATGTTAATATCGGGTTTTAGTATCTTTTTGGTGCTGACCGAAGAAAGGGTAATGATTATGAAAATACTCCACACGGGAGACCTGCATCTTGACAGCCCCTTTGCAGGTCTTGATATAAGCCGCGCCGAGCGTCGACGCAGGGAAATGCGAGAGGTATTCTCCCGCATGATGCGCTTTGCAAAGGAGTCGGCTGTTGATATGGTGGTTATTGCGGGAGACCTTTTTGACTCGGCATTTGTAACGAGAGAAACGGTCATGCTTCTTTGCCGCGAGTTTTCCGCCCTCTCCTGTCCCGTTGTGATATCCCCCGGAAATCACGACCCTTACACTGCGGGCAGCGTCTGGGAGAAAACCGCATTCCCCGAAAACGTACATATTTTCAAGGACTCAAGCCTTCAGAGATTTTCCTTTGACAGCCTCGGCTGCGACGTATACGGCTATGCCTTTACCTCTGCATATGAGACAGAGTGCAGACTTGGCGGCAGGGTTATTGACCCCGACAGGATAAATATTCTCCTTTGCCACGGTGACGTTACGTCCCCCATCAGCAAATATGCCCCCTTGCCCCCTGCGGCTATCCGTGCCTTCGGTGCGGATTATGCGGCTCTCGGTCATATTCACAACACTCAGGCAACTGAGGCTCCCCTGAAGGGCCTCGGCGCATACTGCGGCTGCCCTGAGGGACGTGATTTCGGCGAGTGCGGTGAAAAGGGCGCTCTCATGATCGATATCGGCAAGGACGTAACTGCTGTTGATTTTGTCCGTTTTTCAAAGAGAGTATATGAATCCCACAATCTGAACGTTGACGGTGCTGAGGATATGTCCTCTGTCAGCGCTGCAATCGACAGCTTTGTCAAAGGCTGCGGATTTGGCGAGGAGCATCTTCTTCGCATAAATCTTATCGGTAGCGTTTCCCCCTCTCTTGTTATAAGCACAGAGGCTCTTTCGGAAAACACACGAGGACTTTTCTATCTTGAAATCGAGGACTCTACGTCCCCCACGTGGAATGCAGCTCTTCTTGCAGGAGACCGAGGCATCCGAGGCGAGCTTTACAGAACTCTCCTTCCCGACCTTGAAGGTGAGGACTCGGAAAAGAGAAAAACGGCAGCTCTTGCTCTCAGATACGGTCTTGCGGCACTTTCGGGAGAAGATATTTCAGATATTTGATTGGTGAAGCTATGTATATAAAATCCCTGTATATTGAATCCTTCGCAGGAATGAAGGACAGAGAGTTCACCTTTTCCCGTTCCCTCAACGTTATTGAGGGTGCAAACGAATCGGGAAAAAGCACTCTTTGTATGTTTATAAAATTTATGTTCTACGGACTTTCCGGAAGAACAAGCGACGGTGAGATGTCCGAGCGCCAAAAGTACGTTCCCTGGGATACGGGAAGGGCTGCGGGAAGTCTCACGGTGGTAACGGCAAAGGGCGAATTTAAAATAACCCGTGAGCTTACGGTCTTTGACGATGCAAAGCCCGGTGAGCGCCTTGAGGTTGTCGACCTTTATTCGGGAGAGCGTGTGTTCAAGGGGCAGGTCCCCGGCGTATGCATTCTCGGTGTGGACGAGCAGATGTTTGTGAACACCGTTTTTGTCCGTCAGGTGGGAAGCGTTTCCATTGACGGAGAGGGAATGGCACAGGCTATTGAAAATATTCTCCTTACGGGAGATGAAAGCGTCAGCATCAAGAAGGCAGTTGACCGACTTGAAAAGGCAAGAAAGGCGCTTATGCCCAAAAAGGGCTCAGGCGGAAAGATCCAGCTTCTCATGCAGGAAAGAAGCCGCCTTGCGCAAAAGCTTGAGGAGGCAAAGGCTGGAAATGCATCCCTTATTGCCTATGAAAACGAAGCGGCAAAGCTTTCTGCTCTCATTGAGAAAAGAACTCAGGAAAAGAACAGATACGATGCCCTCTGCCGTGCTCATAAAAAGATAGAGGCAGGCAGAAGGCTTGTTCGTGCAAGAGAGATCGAGGATAATATCGCATCCCTTGAGGAAACCCTTGCAGGGCTTTCAGCCTTCGGAAATATCCCCGAAAAGACCTCTCGCATCAATGCTCTCCAGGCGAAGCTTTCGGGAATCGAAAACCGTCTGAGAGGGCTTCGCAGAAGCCTTGGGGACGAGCCTGATATGTTTGACCGTATGAGCGGAGAGGAAATACTTTCCGCCAAAACAGATATTGCTTTTGCTAAAAAAGCAAAGAAGGCTCTCGGAGCTTTTCTGACTCTTTTTGCAATTATGGCTGTCATCGGCACGTCACTTCTTGCAGGCGCATTCCTTCTCAGAGGAACGCTTGGAAATGCGCTGTTTTTCGCTCTGTGCGGCTCAGGTGCATTCCTTATTCTGGCAGCAGTTATCTTCTGTATATGCAGCATCGTTAACGGTGTAAATCTTAATAAGATACTTAAGTCCTGGGGCGTTCGTAATACAGACGGCCTTGAAAAAGAGGTGGAGCGCCGCTTCGACCGTGCCGATGCATATAACAGAGCATATGACGAGCACTCCAAAAGAAGACACGAGATCTCAGCCTGTGAAAAGGAAAGAGATTCCGTTATTGCAGCTCTTCGTGAAAGCTGCTCTGATTTTGTGGGCGATGATATTCCCGATACGGATATTATGGCCACTGAGGCTCTCGGAGTTGCAAGAGAGCTTTCACAGAAGCGTGAGGAAACCAGCGCAGCTCTTGCTATGGCAAGGGGTGAGCTGAGAGGATTTTCAGACGTCCTCGGCTGTGACGGAGGCGAGGCTGTTGCCCGTGCATACAGCGAGGTTATGGAAACCGAGGCAGGCAAGACTGCCGCTGCATTTACAACAAAGGATGCGGCAATGGCGATAAGCAAAAAGAATTTTGCGGAAAGCGCTCTTCCGGGACTTCTTGCGCAAAAGGGCGAGGTTGATTCAAACCTTGCAAGAGTTAAGGCAACAACGGGAGATACGGCAGTGCTTTCTGCCCAGCTTGATCTTTGCGAGAGAGAGCTTTTCAGGATGCAGAGAAGCCTTGCGGGAATCGAGGCGGCAACAGAGGCCCTTCTTTTGGCGGGACAGTCCATGCGTGCATCTCTTATGCCCCGTGTAATTGAAAGGGCAAACGCTTTTATGTCATCCTTTACAAAGGGAAAATACGAGGGTCTCACCTCGGATAAGGAGTTTTCTCTTGAATTTGTGCAGGACGGAAGAAAAAGGGAGATATCCTATCTCTCCGCAGGCACGTCGGATGCGGCGTATATCAGCTTCAGAGCTGCTCTTGCAACAGTTCTTTTCGCAAACGACACACCCCCTCTCATATATGACGAGAGCTTTGCAAGAATCGATGAGGAACGCCTTTTTGGCATTCTTTCGATGCTTAGCGAAAGCAACACTCAGTCTCTTGTGTTCACCTGCCGTACCCTTGAGGGAAGGATAGCAGAGGGACTGGCTGCTGAAAAAACAGTATTGTAAAAAATCACAGGAGGTATGAAATGGATACCGAATATCTGAAAAAAGTCGGAATATACGTTCTTTGCACGGTTTTGTGCATAGGAATTGTGTTTTATTTCGGATATCATGTATGGCACTCCTTTACAAAAGAGATAGAAACAGAGGCGGCAACCCAGATAACCTATGAGGAAACTATCGAGGCGGAGGGATATATCTTCCGCACAGAGTCTCCCATAACGGGAACAGGCTCTGCCAAAAGCGTCGTTCCCACGGTGTCCGAGGGCGAGCATATCAGAAAGGGCGGCTCCGTTGCAAAGATGTATTCCGCCTTTGCTCCCGATACGGTGGCAAAGATCGCGCAGATAGAAAAGCAGATCGAGCTTCTTTCCCGTTATTCAAACATTGAGGATATCAGCCTCAGGGATACTAAGGGAATTGATGATGAGATAGATTCCATCCTTTCCGAAATGAGAGGCCTTTCCGATACGGGAAATGCCCGTGATGCAGTTGAGCTCAGACAGGCTCTCGTTTCTGCCGTAGGCGAGCGTGCCGTGCTTACGGGCGGCTATTCCGACCCCGGCAGCGAGATCAAGGAGCTTGAGGCTGAGAAGGCTGAGCTTATAAAGGGTCTTGGTTCAATGCTTGGAACGGTATATACCCCCGTCAGCGGATTTTATTATTCCGAGGCGGACGGATACGAGGAGATCTTTTCTGCCGAGCTTCTTGAGGATATAGGAATCTCAGAGCTCAGAGAGCTTCTCACGTCATCCCCGAAGGAAAGCTCAAACGGCGGAAAGACCGTAACAAAGAGCCGCTGGTATCTCGTTTGTATGATAGACGAGTCCGAGAAAAATACATATAAGGCAGGCAGCACCTGCACCGTTAAATTCAAGAATACAGAGCTTTCCCTTAAGATGGACGTAGAAACAGTCCTTTACGATAAGGAGGGAGCAGCGCTTATCCTTTCCACGAATACCATGCCCGAGGGCTTTGATTTTTTGCGTATTCAGGACGTGGAGATAGTAAAGCATGAATATACGGGACTTAAGGTGCCCACAAATGCCGTAAGAATGATAAACGGCGAGACCGGCGTATATATTCTTGACGTTTCAACAGTTTCCTTCAGAAAGGTCGAGATACTTTATATGACGGATAACAGCTATATCGTAAAGCTTCCCGACAGCACTCAGTCCGATGAAGAGGATGAGGAATCAAAGAAAACTAGATCCCTCAGGCTTCACGACAGCATAATCGTTGAGGGTAAGGGACTTTACGAGGGCAGAATAATAGGCGATTAAAGAAAGGCATAGCTATGGATGCACTCAGAAAACAGGTAATTCGCGAGAATTATGAAATAGTAATGGAAAAGATCGAGGCGGCAAAGGCAAGAAGAAATGCAGGCGGAGAGGTCACTCTCCTTGCCGCTACAAAGACCGTTCCCGCAGAGGAGATCCTCTTTGCCATTGAGGAGCTTGGCCTTCCTGCCGTCGGCGAAAACAAGGTGCAGGAATTCCTCACAAAATATGATGCGCTGAAGGGCACGGTGCCCCTCCACCTCATCGGTCATCTGCAGACAAATAAGGTAAAAAGCATCGTCGGAAAGGTGGATATGATCCAGTCCTGCGATTCTCTTCGCCTTGCAAACGAGATCGCAAAAAGAAGCCGTGAGGCAGGCATCACAACAAAGGTCCTCTGCGAGATAAATATCGGAAAAGAGGAGAATAAAAGCGGAATCCTTCCCGAGGAATGCCCGGAATTTGTGGCTCAGCTTCGTGAGATCGAGGGCATCGAGGTTGCAGGTCTTATGACCATGGCCCCCGTATGCGAAACAAAAGACGAATATAAAAAATATTTTGAGAAAACATATGCGATATATCTTGACTTTTTGAGAGAAAAAGAGCATAATAAAATAGAGTCTATATTATCTATGGGTATGAGCGACAGCTTTGAGGCTGCCATCGAAGAGGGAGCAACCATGGTTCGCGTGGGAAGCTCGATCTTCGGACATAGAATATACCCGACTAAATAAAAATAAACTAAATTTTGGAGGAACATGAAAATGGGAATCGTAGATAATATCAAGAAGAGAATGGCCGGCGCAGCACAGGATCAGGTAGATTATGATGATGCATATGCAGATGACGGCTACTACTCCGATACATTCGGCAGCTATGACGAGCCCGAGGACACAGATGCAGGTATGACAGCACAGGCTCCCATGGGTGGCATGGGCGGCGCAGGCATCAGCCTTTCCGGCTCTTCCGGAAGCGCGCTTGAGATGAAGGTTGTAAAGCCTGAGTCCTTTGACAGCGTAGCTCAGATCGCAGATCACCTTATTTCCAGAAGAACAGTAGTTCTTAACCTTGAGAACACAAATAAGGAAACATCCCGCCGTCTTATCGACTTCCTTTCCGGTGTTGCATATTCCATCGACGGATCTCTCAAGAAGATCGCATCCAATGCATATGTAATCACACCCAGCAACGTAAACGTAGGCGATGCAAAGCTCACATCCAAAAGAGCTCCCGAGCCCGAACCCGCACCTGCGCCCGTAGCTGACGATTTCGGCGAGTATTGATTTTAATACATAGACTCCGCCTCGCTTTTGCGGGGCGGAATCTTGTGTTTTAACCACTGATGCATAATAAAGAAAACGCAGGGGGCTTCCTCTGTACTGATGAAGAGCGACTGCTTATCTCGAGAGCGACGGAGCTTTCCGAACGAAGCGAGAATTCTGCGGTCGCATTGTCTTTTTTAACCCCGAGAGAGCAGCGCCTTGTCTTTTCGGCAATGGAAAGAGCGGGCAATGCAGACAGGGTGTTTTTCTGGGGCGGCTTTTTCGGAGCCGAGCGCAGAAAGGCAATCTTTTTGCCATCCTGGCTTGAACTTGAAAGATGCAGATTTCCCCTTTATTCCCGTGAGCGTGAGGAGCATTTTGCGGTCGGTCTTCGGGAGATGGGAATGGATTTTATCCTTTCCGATTATACGGCTGCGGTAAAGCTGTCGGGAAGCGGATATGAAAATCTTTCCCACCGTGATTTTCTCGGTGCGCTGATGGGCCTTGGAATAAAGCGCAGTGTTCTCGGTGATATTTGCGTTTTTGATCACGGCGCTGTCGTGATTTGCGAGGATAAGACCTGTGATTTTATCCTTGGCGAGCTAAAAAATGCAGGCAGAGACAGCATAAAGTGCGAAAGAATCGCAGTTGGGGAGGGCTTCTCTCCCGAACGCAAATTCAAGGAGATAGCCACAACGGTGGCATCACTGCGTCTTGACGGGGTGGTGCGTGCCCTTTGCAATATCTCAAGAGATGATGCTGTCGGCCTTGTGGAGCAGGGCTCTTGCGAGGTCAACTATTTTGTAGAAAAGGAGCCTGACCGTCAGGTCTGTGAAAACGATATTATCACAGTCCGAGGTTACGGCAAATATATAATCGACCGAGGGGGAGACGTCACCCGTCGGGGAAGGCTCAGACTTATTGCCAGAAAATACGTCTGACGGATTCGGACAGACGTCTTGCTGCAGGGTGCGGCAATTTTGAAGAAGCGGTACGAACGCATGGAAAGGTACGGTCATTAAAATGAATTTTTCAATTGAGAAAAAAGGCTATAGCATAGAAGAGGTTGATATTTTCATTGAGGATCTTCTCGAAAAGTATCAGAGACTCCAGGCTCAGAATGCAGAGCTTGAGCAGAAGCTCGCAACAGCAAAGCGCCTTATCCGCCGTTTTTCCGATACGGAAAATGCTCTCAAGCAGAATATTGCAGATTCCAAGAGAGCTGCGGCATATATGATCTCCGATGCAAAGGACAGAAGCGCCCTTCTTCTCGATAGCGCCCGTGAGAGCTGCGGAGAGATCATTTCCGATCTTGATCTGCAGATCGCTCAGAGAATGGAAACCGTCAGCCTTATGAAGGCAGAGGTTTCTGCATTCAAGGAATCTCTTTTCAGCCTTTATTCCGCTCATATCGAAATGATCGATACTCTTGCCGCTACTGCAGAGGAGTTTGAATATGCTCCCGATTATACTCCCGTGGCAGAGGCTGTTGATTCATTTGAGGAGGCAGGAGAGCCTGATTGCACAGTACCCGAGTTTGTTGATTATCCCGAGGAGTCAATCTTCACTGAGATCAAGGAAGATGAACAGAAGGCTGAGCCTGAAGAGGGCTTCGTTCTTGATGCTGTCGAAGATGAGGCCGCAGAGGATATAGTTTTCGAAACTGCAGCAGATTCCGAAAAGGAAGATGACTTCAGCCAGCTCGTTCTTGAGGACGTTGGCGAGGTTGCCGCAGCTGACGTTGATTTCGATATCACTCCCGAGGAGGAGAGCGCCGCAGAAGAGGTGCAGACTGCAGCAGAGGATGAGGACAGCCTCGATTTTGATTCCTTTGATTCCGCTTCATCCCTTGATGAGGTTACAGAGGAAGAGCTGGACGAGGTTGACGATACCGACTATTTCAAATTCCTTAGCGACTTTATCAATTCCGATGACGGACTTGATTCTTAAAAAATATGATTTATTGCCTTATAATAACAGCTATAGTTATAATCCTTGATCAGATCTCAAAGGCTATTGTAGTTGCTGCAATTCCCGAGGGACATCTTATCGAGGTCATCCCCGATATTTTCAATCTGACCTATATTGAAAATAAGGGAGCCGCATTTGGTATGCTTTCCGAGCATAGATGGGTGTTTATGGTAATATCCGTCCTTGCAATCGTGGGAATCCTTTTCTTCCTCTGGAAGGAAAAGCCTGAAAGCTACTGGATAAAAACAACTCTTGCTTTTATCCTCGGCGGCGGCATCGGCAATATGATAGACCGCACGTTCCGTCCCGGAGTTGTGGATTTTATCGATGCCGATTTCGTTCAGTATCCCGTTATAGGCCTTGAGGGCGGCTTCTCTATGCACCTTGAGGATTTTCCCATATTCAATATTGCAGACTGCTTTATCACTGTCGGCTGCTTTACCCTTATAGTTTATCTTCTTTTCGTTGAGCTTCCTAAGGAAACAAATGAAAAGAAAAATAAACCTTCGGCAGATGCAGAAAACGAAGAGGATAATTCGGCAGATGCAGAAAATACACTTGAAAGTGAAGAAAATGAGCACTGAAAAGAATATAATATCAGCGGTAGCAGAGAATGAAGACATCGGCAAGAGAGCCGATGTTTTCGTTTCAAAGGCCTGCGACGTAACAAGAAGCGCAGCATCAGGCCTTATAGAAAAGGGCGCAGTAACGGTAAACGGTAAGACTGTGACCAAGAGCTATAAGATGGCAGGGGGAGACGTTGCACTGATAGAGCTTCCCGAGCCCGAGATGTGCGAGGTGCTTCCCGAGAATATCCCCCTTGATATCGTGTATGAGGATGAGGACGTAATCGTCATCAATAAGCCTCAGGGTATGGTGGTCCATCCTGCACCCGGTCATGCAACGGGCACTCTTGTTTCTGCCCTTATGTATCATTGCAAGGATAGCCTTTCCGATATAAACGGAGTTATCCGTCCTGGTATAGTGCATAGAATCGACCGTGATACAAGCGGACTTTTGGCGGTTGCCAAAAACAATAATGCACACGTGTCCCTTGCAGCCCAGCTTGAGGACCATACTCTTTCCCGAGTTTACTATGCAATCGTTTGCGGCGGACTTGATAGCGAGGGCAAGGTGGATGCCCCCATCGCAAGACACCCCCGAGACCGTCAGAAGATGGCGGTAGTGAAGGGCGGCAGAAATGCGGTCACCCATTATGAATCTGTGGAGAGACTGCCTCAGTTCACCTTTGCGAAAATGAAACTTGAGACGGGAAGAACGCATCAGATAAGAGTGCACCTGTCTCATATCGGTCATCCTATCCTCGGAGACCCCGTGTACGGAATACCCACCCAGTTTGAGAAGCATCATCCCCGACTTTTCAAGGGACAGATGCTCCATGCGGGAGAGCTTACCTTCGTTCATCCCAAAACGGGTGAGATGGTAACGGTAAAGGCCCCCCTTCCCGAGAACTTTACGGAGGCGCTGGAGCTTCTGCGCCGCGGAGTAAATTAAAACCAAAAGCCTGTTGCATTGCAACAGGCTTTTGGTTTGTGGGCGGTTGCAAAAACTTTTTTGAAAAAAAGTTTCTGCACTTCAAAAAACTTTAAAAAAGAATATCAAAACCAGTTTGAAGTTTTCGTCAACCTTTTTCAAAAGGTTGCGCAGTCAAGGGCGCGGAGCCCTTGTCGCTCTCCGCAGAGAGCGAAACACCTTTTGCCGTCAGGGATTCCAAAGGGCACCTTTGGTCGCCCTCCTCTTGAGGGCGAAACTATGAACGATCTGCACTAACCGAAATTTGATAATATAAACGATAAATTTAATCCGTAGGGGAGGGGTTTCCCCTCCCTCGAACCGAAACGATATTCATAGCGAGGCGTTGCGTCTGTAGCGGACCGTCGAGGACTGTACAGTGCAGTATGATAGTATACAGGTAGTGCAAGATGATTGTATACAGTTTTGTGATAAAATAAAGGCATGAAAAAACCTGAAAGGAGGTTGTTTTTGTGCCTTGGAAGGACAAAACTGTGGAAGAATTAA
>JAZRRC010000210.1:0-8752 GCA_045650355.1 Candidatus Avispirillum sp.
CCATCTGCACGCGAACCGAACTAACATTTATCGCATATCGTTGCGTTTGCAGCGGGTCGCCGAGGACGTCGACCCCTACAAAACACCAATACCGTCTCCCCGATAAACCCGAATTTGACAATCCTATTCAATTGTTGTATAATAGTAAAAATTCACTTTGAGGATACTGAAATGACTTTTACAAAAAAAATAGATGAAATGAATCTCATGGGCAACGGCATCACAAAGCTTGACGGATGCGTTGTATTCTGTCTCGGTGCGGTTGACGGCGACACCGTTACCTGCGAGATAACTCAGGAGAAAAAGAACTTCAAGATTGCAAACGTTCTCTCCGTTGACGAGCCCTCTCCCCACAGACAGGCGCCCGACTGCCCTCACTTCCCCGAGTGCGGCGGATGTGATCTTCGCCACATCTCCTACGAGCACGAGCTTGAGGTTAAGAAGGCAGGCGTTGAGGCGGCTCTCAGAAAGGTTGGCAAGGGTGAGATCAAGGTTTCCGAAATCCTTTCCGGTGAGCCCGACCATTACAGAAACAAGGCTGTTCTCCGCTTTGCTGACGGCGTTTGCGGCTTCTCCGAGGCAGGCAGCGACAATATAGTTTCTTGCAACGGATGCAAGATCATTCCCTCTCTTTTCTGCGATATCGGCAGCTTTGCGCTTGAGTTTTTCGGAGAGGAGATAACAGGCGTTTCCTATCTTTTCCTCAGAAAGAACAGCTCAGAAACCGAAATCTCCGCAATTCTCGGAACACGAGACAAGTATAGCTATCTTGACATTGAAGGTTTTGCAGAGGCTCTTTGCGAAAAATTCCCTCAGGTGGTTGGCGTTCTTACAAAATCAGGCGACCATCCCGAGGACGGAGTAGAGCCCGATCTTATCCTTGGCAAGGATTATATTGAGGAGGACTTCCTCGGTCTTTCTCTCATCGTTTCCCCCTGCTCCTTCTTCCAGGTAAATCACGCAGTTGCTGAAAAGCTTTGCCGAAAGGCGGCTGATTTTGCCCTTTCCGGTGAGGGAAGCTTCGGTGCCGATCTCTACTGCGGCACGGGCGTTATCGGTATGGCAATTGCAGCACTCCACCCCGAGGCATTTATCACAGGCGTTGAGATCAACGAATCTGCCGTAGCGGATGCAAAGGAAAACGCAGAGGAGAACGGACTTACAAACATCGGCTTCTTCCAGGGCGACTCCGCTGATTTTGCAAAGAGCACCTACGGAAGCATCGACTTTATTACTATCGACCCTCCCAGAGCAGGCTGCTCCGAGAAAATGATAAAGGAGCTTCTCAGAATAAAGCCTCAGCGTCTTGTTTACGTTTCCTGCGACCCCCAGACTCTCGCACGAGACCTTAAAAAGCTGACAGAAACAAAATACGAAATAAAGGACGTTGTAGCCGCAGACCTCTTCCCTCGAACAAAGCATGTTGAAACAATCGTGATTCTTGAAAGAAAATAATATATGAAAAAGGGAAAGAAAAATATTAAAGGGTTATTGTTGGAAGGTTTAGCTGAATTAGCAATCTTTCTCTTTTCCTTTGCTATAGGCGTAGGTATCATTACTCTGTTTGGAGTTGAACTTGACTATGCTAATATAGATTTTGATTTGCTTTGTCTGATTGGTATCGTATCATTTTTTGGAATTTTCGCAATTGTAAACGCCTTAGTTCTGTGGCTCAGAAAAACATTTAAAAGAAAAGATAAATGATTTTTATCAGTACAAGGAGATTTGAAAATGAAAAAGATCGTTGAATACAATGAAAGCTTCGGTACTCCCAGCTTTCCCGAGGGCTTCAGAGAAAGCCTTGCCGGTCTCTCCCTTGAAGAGCAGATAAGCCGCTACAGAGTTACTGTTGAGGTTTCAAAAAAGAACACCGGTTGGTCTGAAAGAACTAACAGCTTCGGTTATTTTGAAACTGAGAAGATAAGTGAGGTTGCAGGATATATCGTTCAGGACGGCACCGTTGTAGGCGTTATGATCAAAGATTATCGCAACGAAGAGGTGCCCTGCTTCCCCGAGGAATGTGTTTGCTACGACTACGACAGCGAAAACAACGGAGCAGGCTACAAGACTAGAGAAAGCTACGTTTATCTCGTCTGCGTTCCCGAAAGCTTCTGATAAAAAAATCCTTGCAGGTTTCTGCAAGGATTTTTATTTTTACTTTGAAAGCTTTGTGATAAGCTCTGTATAATCAAGGAATCGGTCAAACTCCTCCTCAGATTCCCACTTATAGTTATCAAAAAGCATTTCTCCCTCGGAAAGATACTGCTTCATGAGTGCAGTATATTTATCAAACTCCTTGCTGTCAAGGTCGGAAAGAAGCTTTATACTGTCGGAAAGGCTGTCTCTTTCATCGGAGAATCTGTCATATGCCGCCTCATACAATTCGGGGATATAATCAGCCGTTTTTGAAAGCTCTCCCGAATATGCCTGCTGGGCTGCGCCCTGGGCATATGTATTCAAATATCCCCCCGTCATTGCCGTAGCCCTTCCCATAGTATCCTCCATGGCAAGGCGGGCGGCCTTTCTGTTTTCATCTCTGATGAGCTTATATGCAAGGTCGTTTTCGGGGTCATAGGAAAAATCCATTCCCGTAAGGTCTGAAAGAAGACCCTTTATCTCATTGCTATAGTTATTCTTATAGGATGCAGGTCTTTCATCCTTCCATTTTGCAATGCCATCCAATGTACTGCCTTCCCTATATCCGTTTACGGCAAGGCTGTTTGACTGTGTTACAGTGCCCGACTCATCGGGAATCTTCAGCACGTCTCCCGTATAAATGAGATTTTTGTTTTTTATGCTGTTGAGGCTTGCTATCTCATCAACCGTTGTGTTATATTTCTTTGCTATCGAGGTCAGGGTATCTCCTGACTGTATCTTATGGGTTGTCATTCTTTTCCTCCTTATTCAAAAACAGCTTTTCTCTTGCATCGGCAGAAAAATTATCCTCTCCGAGATTTGAAAGCGTGACTCCCAGACTTTCATAAAGCGCAAACAGCCACGAGCTTATTCTGTCAAGTTTTTCATTTGCGTCCCTTCCTCCTGTGGGAGGTCTGTTTACTGTAAATTTCATATATCCTCCTTATGAAAAGGCATTGCAGCTTTCAAGAGCTCTTGTTATTGAACGGATAGTACATTCCCCTTCACCCTTGAATCGAAGTCTGAAAAAGTCGCATCGCTTCGGTCTCAGCCTCACAAGGCAGGAGCTGTCCTGCCCTCTCAGCTCTCGCTGTCTGTGCCAGATTCCGTCTCCGTCGTACTCAATATAGAGCTGACAGTAAGAACCGCGGGGACAGTCTAATCTTACGTCGAGGGAAGAAATATATTTTCTGTCGGGCTCCTCAAATCCGATTCTCGTGCTCTCGCACATCCAAGAAAGATTATCCTCATCGCTTAATCCCTCCATGGGATAAACTGAATACACCCTGCTCTCGCCCTCTTCATCGCAAAGAAAATAGAGATTACTTCCGCATCGGCAAAAGCTCCTGATATCGGCAAAATCCTCCTTGTGCCACATTCGTCGGTGTATATCATAAACGAAAAGTGTCCTTTTCCCTGCTCTGTCCTCCATGGAAACGTAATATTTATCTCCCGTCGTGCCTGCAACTGCATTTTTATATTTTTCGCCTCCGAGAGCGCTGTCTACGTTTACGGGCATTCCTCCGTCATATCTGACGATGCCCGAATAGGTTTTATAATAGAGGTCATCATTTACAAAAACTGCGCTTTTCGCACTTCCCGCTTCTATTCCTCTATGTGCTGTCTCCGTTACGGTAAACTCAGAGGGATATGAGCCGAATACCTTTATAATGGCATCCTCCTTGAAAAATACAGGATTTCCGTCCATTGCCACAGCACCTGTAAATGCGCCGGGACAGCCGATGGATGCGCTCCATGAATCGGTTGATACTCCTGCAAATCTGTACCAGTTTTTCGGGTCTCCGTGGGCGCTGGCATATATTTCGTTTACACAGTTTCCGTATGCATCCATGCCGTATCTGCATCCCCAGAGTCTGTTTTTCGCAGAAATCACAAAGTCCATTTTGGGAAGTGACCTATTGACCATCAATGAACCTTGGGAAATCGTGCCCGTAAATTCCGATTCAATCACAAGAAAGGTCTTATCAATACCACGGCTTACAATGTTATAAAATCCTGTAAGCTCGTATTTTGATGTGAACGTCAGCTCTACTGTATCGTTTTTTCTTATTTCATCGGTGAAGGTCATGTGCTTTATAAAATCGCCCTTTGTGCCTGACTGAATTTTATAGCAGCTGCGGCGAAGTCTTCTGTAGGGAGATGCCTCATCCGCATCCCCTCCGTCAATATCGCAGGGCTCAAAGGTCAGCTCGTAATAGCCGTCCGTAAGTGCTCCAAGATCAAATGTTGCCCTGAGCTCCAGGGGACCCACAGATTCCGTCATCATATCGTAATAGACGCAATCGGGAAAGAAATAGACCCTTGTTCCGTCAACAACAGTCTGCTTTTCCCCTTGAGTCAGAAGAGTTGTCGTATTGAAAACGTCGTGTCCCCGAAGCGCTCCATCCTCATAGAAAAAGGTCTTGATTCTGTTTTCGCAGTCTGCAACAAGAGCATTTTTAATTATTTCTCCCTTATGGGAAATATCAAGACACATGATATCAAAGACCTTCGCCCCTGAAAGATCAGCTACTGCCCTCTTTTTTCTTGTTGTTACGTTGGGATAGCCATCGGATGACATATTCATCATATCGAAAAAGCTACCCTCCTTCGTATCTCCCCTCCTGTCATATCCGCCGAAGGATCTGACCATGGTTCTTTCTCTTTTATCCTTCTTCTGAAAAGGTATTCTCATAGCCACCTCACAGATATACGGCACTCTGCCCGAGGGGCATATATGTTCGGTTATACCAATCCGCAAAATCCTTATATGACTCGGCAAATACTGTAGCTGAGTTTATATACTGAGAAATATCACGGAGGGTAAGATCGCTTTTCATTATAAGATAATTAAAGTAAAGACGGGAATAGGGGTCGGGTGCTGTCAGCACGTAGGAATCCTCGCAATCCTTTGAAATTACAGCTCTTTTTCGCAAGTCTCCGTCATGGGTTGCACAGAGCTCGAAAATTATGGTGTTTTCGATTTCGCAAAGCCACTCTGCCAGCTCATTACGGGATACGTTATCTCCAACTGCACGAACAGCACTTGATATTACTTCATTAAATGTCATTTTTACCGTCCTTTCTTAAAAAATCGGGCTGCAAGGCAGCCCGATTCCGACAATAGATAATCAGCCCTTGGCAAAAGCTTCGATGAAAGCTTCTGCTGCGCTGTCCTGCCTCTGTGAAGTTTCTATCACCTCGGCAAAGCGAAGAGGTACCTCTACTGCCTTTCCGGTCTGGATGAGCATATTCTCTCCGTTGACCGCTACATATCTTTCCGTATCGTTTTTTGATCTGCGGGGGATGAATACTGTTTTCATTCCCTCGCAGCTCTTATTTTCAAAAGCCTTTGCCATAAACACTTATCCTTTCTTATTTATCAGTTTGCTTCAACGACGGAGGAGGAAAAGGAAGAGCCGGATTCAACTCTGAGCATATATTCCTCAACAAGTCTTGTAGCAACCTTTGTAGCCTTCCAGCCAACGCTTGAGCGCTGATTGAGGGGGTCGTTGCCGTAGCCCTTCTGCTTTACGATATGCTCGATACCGCCGCCTGCAATATCTGTTGTGCCGTATGCATTGGCACCGATAAAGAGAGTTGCAAATACGGCACAGCCGTTCTTGCCGCCCTCATCGCCAACGTAGATCTTGGCTTCAGTAGACTGAACGAAGCGAACACCGCCGAGAGTGCCGATCTCACCCTTGAGAATAGATGTAGGATCTGCATACTTCTGAATATCAAGCCACTGACCCTTGGCATCCTGCATGAGGTCAAATGCAACGTAAGGGTGAATAACGGCAACGTAGGAGCCGTCAATAGTGGGGGCATTCATTGCCTTGAGCTGAGCTGCTGCACGGAAGACGTCACGAACACGCATCTTGCAGTTTTCTGTGATTTCCTTTCTGGATGTGATCTCAGTTTCAGAGCCGTCTGCACCAACAAGGGGGCAATAATTTACGTTTGTACCGCCCATGATCTGGTTGCGCACAACTGTATCGATGGTTCTTCCCGCCTGATCTGCAAGCTGCTTTGTTGCCTCAACTACGATAGGATCAACGCTTGTGAGCTCGATCATATCGGTGAGCTCAACGTAATCACCGTACTGGTCAACAGTTGCAGTAACGGGAACTACGGAAAGCTTGGATGCTGTGGGAGTTACACCCTCGGTAATGGGAGTAAGAGCCTTGGGAAGTGCATTGAACTTTCTGAATTCAATGGTCTTGCCGCCATTCTTGGGAATGGGGCGCTTCTGAGCAAACTGGTCAAACACGAGTGCGGGACCTGCAAGCTCAATAAGGGTCTTGTCGTAAAATGTCTTCATTTCCGCAGAAAGGCCGTTGCCCTCTGTGTACGCAGCTGTCTTTGCGGGATCGTTTGCATTAACAAATGCCTCTGTACCGTGAACGGCATCACCTGCAGCGAAAAGCTGAAGATCAACAGTTTCAAAATTGAAAGCCATTATGTTTTTCCTTTCTTTAATTAAAACTTAATTTTGGCGCCGTTTTCAACACGGCGGAGAATATCTCGTATTCCCTTGCCGGAAAGGCTTTCGACGCCTGTCTGACTTGCAGCGGGAGCAGCACCTGCGCCTCCGTTTTCATAAGGACGGGCCATTGATTTCTGAATCTTTTCCATAGCTGCGGCAACTGCCTCTCTCTGGGCAGTCTCCTTTGCTGCGCTTATAAGCTCTTCAGCATGGACTGCTCTCCACGCCTCTTCAACGGGAAGCCCCGCACGAATCATGGCAACGAATCGGCGGTCGCCTATTTCCCTCTTCAAGTCAAAGCCATTCTGTTTTTCGGAAAAAGCCTGAGCCTCAGACAACAGCTGAGAATATACTCTTCCTGCATCACGGCTTTTAAGCTTTTCAAGGAGCAAATTTTTTGCGCGTCTTGACTTCAATTCATTTATTACCGAATCCTCATCTGCGCAGTTAAGCCCGAGAAGAAAGGCAATTCTCTTGATAGAATCGATCTTCTCTCCTTCCTCGGGGAAAGGCAATTCTCTGCTGTCGTTTTCCCTCTGATCCACAAAAGCCAAAGAATCAGAATTTAATTCGGCAGGCTGTGCAGCTTCGCATGACTGCTCTGCAATGCCGCCAATAACGCCGCTTCCCTCTCCTTCTCCAAAAAGAGTGAGATCAAATCTTATGTCTTTCATACTAAGGTTCTTCCTTTCGTTTATTTCCCGAGCGCTCGGGTAAAGTACCTCGCGAAGTACAAGTGCATTATACGTATATCAAAGTATACTCGCTCCCCGAATATCTGTCTTTTCTCATATTTGCATCAATCACCTGAATTAAACGAAAAAAGCTCAGGAAATTTACATTCCTGAGCTTTTATATTCAATTTTATTTCAGCTTTAAAGTATATTTATAATCAAGTCGAACAGGAGAATAGGAAAGCTTTGAACGGCGAAGACCCATAAGGCCCATATCCTCCTCGCGGTTGATATACTTTACCGTATCGGGCATCATTTTCTGATAACCGAGAGCAAGGGTCTGATATGCTCCCGCTACCTCCTTCAAGGCCTTTTCCGTATGGACGATAACCGTGTCCTTATATATCTCGCCCAAAGTCAAGCCGATTATCTCTCCGCCTGCACGAAGCACAGCTCCCGACATGGAATAAAGCTCGGGGGCGAGGATAACGGGAACAGTTGCTCTGAATTCACCGTCCTCAACAGATGAAGTTTCAGGATTATCCCTGCAGTAGCGCTCAAAAAACTCAAGCGCCTCCGTTTTGTTTTTATCACAAAGAGGCTCGATCTTATAATCGGGGTGCTCCTTTGCAAACTTATTGAGATTATACTTATAATTATGATGCTTTCTGCCCGAGGGATTACAAAATTCCTCTCTGAGATAGATATAATCCGCCCAGTCTCGGTCGGCAAAGATGCGCTCTTTATCTATGTCAAAACTTTCTGCAATCATATTTCTCATCTGCTCGGGCATAACGGACAGGGTGCATTCATCCTGATCTTTCAAATACTCAACGAGAGGTATGAGAGAATCCTTACCTGTTTTTCCGATAGGCATAAGATATGAGGTTCCCTCTTCCTCCTCATAGTTTGCCCGAATATACATTGCATCGCCAAAAATTGCATATGCAAGCGAATACTCCTCATGCCACATTTTTACAGTACCGGGCGCATAATCGCAAAAACGGGGGCTCTCCTCATCAAATTCATGATAAGAAAAGTACTTATCTATTATAGGAAAATCTTCTTTTTCAATCTTCTTAAACTTAAGCATAACAGTGTTATTTTTCTTCCAATTCCAACTTTTTATGTATTTGTCAAATATTACCAATCCAATTTCGCCAAATTTGTGCAACATTAAAATTGGTAATTACTTGCATTTATTTCCAGTTTATGGTAATATTGGATTACCAAATATTACCAATTCATGGAGTGCAAAATTATGGACAAAATTAAAATTCTTATTGCTGATGAAAATGCTGAGAGCAGAAAAGCCTGCAGAGAGGCTCTCCTTCGTGCAGGCAATCGCTATGTTGACGAGGTTTCAAACGGTGAAGAGGCTCTCAATTACATTATGAAAAACCACCCCGATATCGTTATTGCAGACGTCTGGCTTTCCAAGCTTGACGGTATA
>JAZRRC010000211.1:0-14269 GCA_045650355.1 Candidatus Avispirillum sp.
AACACCCCCAGCCGTTGGGGTACGCAGGCTCCCTTCAGCAACATTACGCTTGACTGGACGGTCCCCCACGACCTCGAGGACGAATACGCCATCGTTGGCGGCAAACGCATGGACTTCAAGTACGGCGATTGCAAGAAGGAAATGGACATGGTAAACCGTGCCTTCATCGAGATCATGATCGAGGGTGACGCTAACGGCCGCGGCTTCCAGTATCCTATCCCCACATATTCCATTACATCCAACTTTGACTGGTCTGAAACTGAGAACAACAAGCTTCTCTTCGAGATGACTTCAAAGTACGGTACTCCCTACTTCTCCAACTACATCAACTCCGATATGGAGCCCAGCGACGTTCGTTCCATGTGCTGCCGTCTCCGTCTCGACCTCAGAGAGCTTCGTAAGAAGTCCGGCGGCTTCTTCGGTAGCGGTGAGTCCACAGGTTCTATCGGCGTTGTTACAGTAAACATGCCCCGTATCGCATACCTTGCTGAGAATGAGGCAGACTTCTACAAGAGACTTGACCGTATCATGGACATCTCTGCTCGAAGCCTCAAGATCAAGCGTCAGGTAGTTACAAAGCTTCTTGAAGAGGGTCTCTATCCTTACACAAAGCGTTACCTCGGCACATTCGCTAACCACTTCTCCACAATCGGACTTGTTGGTATGAACGAGGCTTGTCTCAATGCTAAGTGGATCAAGAAGGATCTCACAAACGAAGAGGCTCAGAAGTTTACTCAGGAGGTTCTCGACCACATGAGAGGCCGCCTCTCCGACTATCAGGAGCTGTACGGCGATCTCTACAACCTCGAGGCAACACCTGCAGAGTCTACAAGCTTCCGTCTTGCAAAGCACGATAAGAAGCGCTTCAACGACATCATCACAGCACACGAGGGCGCAACACCCTACTACACCAACTCCTCTCACCTCCCCGTTGGCTATACAGACGATATCTTCACAGCTCTCGATATTCAGGACGAGCTCCAGACAAGATACACATCCGGTACTGTATTCCACGCATTCCTCGGTGAGAAGATGCCCTCCTGGAAGAGCGCTGCAAATCTTGTTCGCAAGATCGCAGAGAACTACAAGCTCCCCTACTACACACTTTCTCCCACATACTCCGTATGTAAGAACCACGGCTATCTCCCCGGTGAAGTTTACGAGTGCCCTGAGTGCGGACAGAAGACTGAGGTTTATTCCAGAATCACAGGCTACTACCGTCCCGTTCAGAACTGGAACGACGGTAAGAGCCAGGAGTTCAAGGACCGCGTAACATACAATCCCGAAACAAGCGTACTCAGAAGAGAAGGCTGCCCCGCAGAGGCTCCCGCAGCAGCAGAAGCACCTGTTGAAAACGATTCAACACCTATCCTCTTCACAACAAAGACTTGCCCTAAGTGCAAGGTTGCGGCATCCATGCTTGATAAGGCAGGAATCGCATACACAAAGCTCTTCGTTGAAGAAAACGAGGACTTCGCACGCAGCATCGGACTTCGTCAGGCACCTACACTTCTCGTAGGCGACAAGAAGTACACAGAGATCGCAGGCGTAAGAGAGTACATCGACAGCCAGAACTAATAAAAAATGAAAAGCACCCTTCGGGGTGCTTTTTTATTGTGAGCTGATATCCGCACTGCAATATTTTTCCGTCTTCTTTGATAAAAAATCTCCTTGCTTTTTTTGCAAGGATATTTTTATCTTCATTTTTTATTCAACTGTTCTGTCGTAAACAACAAAGCTGTAAGTAAAGGGACGGCTTATGGATGAACAGGTCACCGCTGCATAACCGCTTCCCACAAATGAAAGCTCGGGTGCGTTTGTTACGTCAACTGCGCTTTCGTTTGAGGAAGAATATTCAACATCACCAACGGGCGCTGTATGGATATAGGTCTTTCCAACCTCTACTACCTCAGCAGAGCCACCGCTTGAGCGATCGGGCTTTTCTCCCTCACCAAATACGCAAACCGCAACAGCACAAGCCTCACCCTTCTCCTCATATGCAACAAGGGTTACACCCTTTCCTCGGGGAACGATGCTACCGTCATCTGCTATTGTTGCAACAGAGGGCTTGGAGCTTCTCAGCGCCTTTGCGCCGCTTGCAATGTTAACAGACTCACCGTCAACGTATGCAAAAATATAATCACGAACTCTGATAGTTGCAAAATCGATCTTTACCTCGTTTACAACCGTTGTTTCTTCCGTTTCCTTTTCATCCTTCTTCTCTGTGTCCTTGCCACAGGAGGAAAGGAGCATTACTGCCGCCAGAAACAATGCAATTATTGAAATCTTCTTCATTTATCTATCCTCACTTTTCAAGTAATTCTTTAAGCTGTTCCTCTGTAAGCACAGGGATACCAAGCTCGTTTGCCTTTACAAGCTTTGAGCCTGCCTCCTCGCCTGCAACCACGTAGGACGTCTTTTTAGATACGCTGCCTGAAACCTTTGCACCCTTTGCCTTCAGCTTTTCAGTTGCTTCCGAGCGGGTCATTGTTGAGAGTGTTCCCGTCAGAACAAATGTCAGACCTTCAAGGGTTGTTTCAATTTCAACCTTTTCCGCATCAAGTGCTACTCCGCTGTCGCCAAGGCGATCAACAAGGGCTCTCGTTTCGGGGATCGCAAAGAAATCGCAGAGGGTCTTTGCCATGATCTCGCCAACGTCCTCTACCTTGAGGAAATCCTCCTCTGTTGCATCAAACATAGGAAGGATGCCGCCGAATCTTCTGGCAATGGATTCACTTGCCGCCTCGCCTATATGACGGATACCAAGGGCAAAGAGAAGCTTTGCCGCGCCTCTCTCCTTTGAGCGCTCGATTGCCGCAATAAGATTATCCGCAGAAAGGTCGCCCATTCCGGGAAGAGCCGCAATATCTTCCTTTTTGATATTATATATATCCGCAACGTCGGAAATCAGATTAGCCTCAAGAAGAAGCTTTACAGTTCTGGGACCCATTCCGTCAATTGCCATAGCAGGCTTTGAAGCAAAATGAGTGATTCTTCTCTCAAGCTGTGCAGGGCACGCCGCATTGATACATCGGATTGCGCCTTCTTCGCGAATATCGCCATCCTCACCCTGAGAATCGTAAACAAGCTTACCTCCGCATGAGGGGCAGCTTTCGGGGAAGCTGAAGGGTACCTCGCTTCCGTCGCGCTTTTCACTTACTGAGCGGACAACCTCGGGAATAATATCGCCCGCCTTGCGGACAACAACAGTATCGCCGATACGGATGTCGCGCTGTCTTATAATATCGATATTATGAAGGGTCGCACGTGCTACGCTTGTTCCCGCAAGTCGCACGGGAGAAAGCTCCGCTGTGGGGGTAAGGACACCTGTTCTTCCCACCTGCACCGTTATATCAAGAAGCTTTGTTTCCTTTTCCTCGGGGGGATATTTATATGCGATCGCCCACTTGGGAGTGTTTGTTGTCTCTCCGAGAAGCTCGCGCTGACGAAGGGAGTTTACCTTAATTACTGCTCCGTCAATATCATTGGGAAGGCTTTCTCTCGCTTCACCCAGGGCCTTTACCGCTTCAAGTATCTTTTCCGTATCGTCTGTAACTGCAAGAAGATCGATAACGTAGAATCCAAGCTCACCCATTCGTCTGATAGTTTCGGAATGAGTTTCGGGGGCTTTTCCGTCCTCCCAGAGGTCGCCTATCTGATGATTGAAAACGAAAATATCAAGGCCTCGCTTTGCGGTTATTGCAGAATCAAGCTGACGAAGGGAGCCTGCCGCAGCATTACGGGGATTTGCCCAAAGCTTTTCTCCCGCCTCCTCCTTCTCTCGGTTGAGGCGCTCAAACTCAGCCTTCGGCATATAGACCTCGCCTCGGACAGTTATGGAAAGGTTATCGGGAATAGCCTTCGGAATTGACTTTATTGTGAGAAGATTTGCGGTTACGTCCTCTCCCTCTTCTCCGCCTCCTCGGGTCGCACCCATAACAAAGGCTCCGTTTTCATAGGTAAGACCTACTGACAAGCCGTCGATCTTGGGTTCTACCGTAAATTCCACGTAATTCTCGCCAATTTCGGCAAGTGCCGATTTGGTTTTTTCAACGAATGCAGAAATCTCTTCAAATGAGAAAACATCAGACAGAGATCCCATTTTCACAGGATGCCTAACTTTCTTGAACTTTTCCTGAGCAGTTCCGCCAACTCTATGGGTAGGGGAAGCCTCTCGGTCAAGCTCAGGATATTGTGCCTCAAGCTCCTTAAGCTCCTTGTACATCATATCGTATTCATAGTCGGAGATCTCGGGCTCGTCGTTATTATAATAAAGGTCCGAGTGATAGGCAATTGCCTTTCTAAGCTCGGAAATTCTCTTTTCAGCTTCGGTTTTTTTCATTTTTTCCTCCGAACAAACTGTATATATAGAATTATACCATTTTTAAACGGCTTTTACAAGAAAAAACCGCATTTCTATCTTGACAAATAGCGTTTTCGGGCATAAAATAAACATATGAACAGTTATTCATATGTTGGAGGTAATCATGTCAGAACATCACTGCGATGATTTTGAGTACGTTCGTGCTGCTCTTCCCGATGATGAAATGCTATACGACCTTGCAGAGCTATATAAAATATTCGGCGACACCACCCGAATTAAGCTGCTATATATTCTCTTCGAGGGTGAGATGTGCGTTCAGCACATGGCAGAGCTTCTGGGCGTTTCCCAATCTGCCGTATCCCATCAGCTTCGTATACTCAAGGGCGCCCGCCTTGTGAAATACCGCCGCGAGGGCAAAACAGTTTACTACTGCCTCGCCGACGACCACGTCCGAAAGATTATCGAATGCGGCACAGAGCATATAAATGAGTGAGGGCGATTTTGCAAAAACTTTTTTGAAAAAAAGTTTCTGCACTTCAAAAAACTTTAAAAAGGGGATAAAAATATGACAAAGAAACTGCTTGATTTTTTGAATGAGCTTGAAGCAAAGAAAATTTATTATAAGCTTAACAAAGTAAGAGATGCTATCATGGTTGAGGTCACCGTTCCCGGAGAGCGATGGGAGGTTGAATTTTTCGCAGACGGCAATGTTGAAATAGAAAAATTCGTGAGCTGTGGCGAAATATTCGGAGAAAGCGAAATCAAAACTCTTTTTGAGAGATTTTCAGACTAATTTGATTTATACCGAAAAACACCACCCTACTACACACCATTTTTATAAAACATTTTTGCCAAAGCAAAAATGCACCTAAATTATTCATTATTCAATATTCAATATTCATTATTCATTATTTTAATTTCAAAGGGAGATATAACAATGATTAAAACATTCAGACTTTCCGAGGTAGACTGCCCCGTATGTGCGGGCAAGATGCAGGACCTTATCGCAGCTATCGACGGCGTTAAGATGGCAAGAATCGATTTTCTTGTTCTCAAGCTCACCATCGAGGCTGAGGAGGGAGATTTCAAGAAGATCTTAAAGCAGGCACAGAAAGCTGTTCGCAAGATCGAACCCGACTGCGAGATCGAAGAGATCTGACATGAAAAAAAAGAAAAAGCTGAATAAGGGCCAGCGAAAGCGACTTACCTCAATTATCGTCGGCTCATCTTTTGCTGCCCTTGCAATTATTTTTGCGCTGCTGGGATTTGAGATGCTCTCATCCCTTGCCTTTATTGCCGCAGGTGTTTCGGCAGGAATAATGTGCGTCACAAGAGCATTCCGCGGCATATGGAGCGGTAATTTCTTTGATGAAAACACTCTTATGACCATTGCCGCCGTTGGTGCCATATGTCTTGGAGAATACGCGGAATGCGCCGCCGTTATGATCCTTTATCAGGTTGGCGAGCTTTTTCAGTCTATTGCCGTTGGCCGCTCAAGACAGGCTATCAGCGCCCTCGGCTCACTCTGCCCCGATTATGCAAACCTTGTATCGGGGGGCGAGGAAAAGACCGTTCATCCCACAGAGCTTAAAATCGGTGATATTATCCGCATCAAGGCAGGCGAGCGCATCCCCGTTGACTGCGTTATTCTTGCAGGTTCAACGAGCATTGACACCTCCCCCGTTACGGGAGAGAGCGTTCCTCGCGACAGCGCTGTTGGCGACACTCTTTACTCCGGATGCATCAACCAAAGCGGTCTTATCGAGGCATCGGTCATTGCCACTACTGCGGACAGTGCCGCAGGCAGAATTCTTGCCTTAACTGAAACTGCAAGCGAGCGTAAGACCCGCTCCGAAGCTTTTATCACCCGATTTGCAAAGGTATACACCCCTCTCGTTTCCCTTCTTGCGGCACTTCTTGCTTTTGCGGTCCCCCTCATCATTCATCTTTTCGGTGATACTTCATTTATTGAGGCTTTCCCCGAATGGAGCCGCAGAGCTCTCACAATGCTTGTTATCTCCTGCCCCTGCGCTCTCGTTATTTCCGTGCCTCTCGGATATTTCTGCGGTCTCGGAAATGCATCAAAGAACGCAGTTCTTATCAAGGGCTCAAGCTTTATCGACACCCTTGCCGCAGTTGAAGTGGCAGTTTTTGACAAAACAGGCACTCTCACCCTCGGTGAGCTTTCCGTTACTTCTGTTGAAAGCGAAACCGACGAGGGCGAGATTCTCTCCCTTGCAGCGGCTGCTGAGGAAAACTCAACTCACCCCATTGCCCGTGCAATAGTTGCCTCTGCCGAGAAAAAATACTGTGCTGAAAGCGTTACAGAGCTTTCGGGAATTGGCGTTGTTGCAACCCTTACCGATGGCCGCGAGGTCCGCGTAGTGCGTCCCGAAAAGGATACGGGAGCTACTGCTGTTTGGGTTTTTGTTGATTCTGCACTGCTTGGCACCATATATTTTGAGGATAAGCTGAAGAGCGGTGCCCGCTCCTCTCTTGCCGCTCTCAAAAAGCTTGGCATTAAAAAGACAGTTATGCTGACAGGCGACAACAAAGAAACCGCAAAGAAAGTCGGACACAGTGTGGGAATCGACGGGGTCGAGGCCCAGCTTATGCCAGAGGATAAGTTTGCAAAGATAGAGGAGCTTTCAAAAGAAGGAAAGCTTATGTACGTTGGTGACGGCATCAACGATTCCCCCTCCCTTGCCCGTGCTGACGTTGGAGTTGCCATGGGCGCTCTGGGCAGCTCTGCGGCAATTGAAGCGGCAGATATTGTTCTCATGAGCACCGACCTTGCCCGCCTCCCCTACGCTGTGCGTCTTGCAAAGAGGACAGTCCGCACAGTTAAGGCCAACATCGTTCTTTCTCTCGGAATCAAGATTCTCGTTCTTATTCTTGCAGCCTTCAATATTGTTGGAATGTGGGCGGCTATCGTTGCAGACGTTGGCGTTTGTATCGTTGCTGTCAGCAACTCCATGAGACTGCTGAAATAACAATCAAAATAAAACGGCTACAGAGTACGTCTGTAGCCGTTTTTATTTATTTAGTAAGATTTCTGAACTGCTGGGAATAAAGCTTTTCGTAGGCTCCTCCGAGAGCTATCAGCTCATCGTGACTTCCTCTTTCCGTTATTCTTCCCTCAGAGATAACGGCAATCTCATCTGCGTTTTTGATTGTAGACAGACGGTGGGCAACAACGATAGTGGTTCTGCCTCGGCAAAGCTCGTCCAGAGCATCCTGAATGAGAATCTCCGTTGTGTTATCAAGAGCGCTTGTTGCCTCATCAAGAATAAGAATAGGGGGATTTTTCAAGAATACTCTTGCAATGCTGAGTCGCTGCTTCTGACCTCCGGAAAGACGAACACCTCGTTCTCCGATCTCCGTATCGTATCCATCGGGCATTCCCATAATATAATCATGGATATTGGCTCTCTTTGCAGCCTCGATCATTTCCTCCTCTGTGGCATCGGGACGGCCGTAGAGAATATTTTCTCTCACGCTTGCATTGAAAAGATAAACGTCCTGCTGAACGATACCGATGCTTCTTCTGAGAGACTCCAGGGTTATATCATTTATATCAACACCGTCGATATAGATTTTTCCGCTTGATATATTATAAAAATGAGGGATCAAATGACAGATAGTAGTCTTTCCTCCGCCCGAGGGACCTACCAGAGCGAAGGTCTTTCCCTTTGCTATATCAAGATCAATGCCACAAAGGACCTCTCTGCCTGTGCCGTAATCGCAGTAAACGTTTTCAAAGCGGATATGACCCTCCACCTTATCGAGAGGACGGGCATTTTCCGAATCGCATTCAGGCTCCTCTGCCATGATCTCAAGAAATCTTGAAAAGCCTGTTACACCGTTCTGATACTGCTCCATAAAGCCGATAAGGGTTGTCATGGGAGTGAGGAAAAGGTTTACGGAAACGATGAATGCGGAATAGTCTGCAAGCTCTATGGCTCCCGTGAAAAGGAAGATTCCGCCTGCAATGAGCACAACGACGTTGAAAACGTTTGTTATAAATGAGGTTGAGGAATGGAACTGACCCATAGAGCGGTATGCATCCCTGCGGGATTCAACAAACTCTACGTTGCCAACCTCAAACTTCTCACGCTCGGTTTTTGAATTTGTAAAAGCCTTTGTGACTCGGATACCGGAAATGCTTCCCTCAAGGGCTGCATTGATATCTGCCGCCGCCTCGCGGCTTCTCTTGAATGCATCTCTCATCTTCTTTCTGAGAAGAAGAGCAACAACAAAAAGGAAAGGCACACAAAGGAAGATTATCAGAGTGAGGAGCCAGTTTATTGTTGCGAGATAGATAAACGAAGCAATAACAGTAATACTTGTGATGATAACGTTTTCGGGACCGTGGTGGGCAAGCTCGCTGACCTCGAAAAGGTCGTTTGTCATTCGGGACATGATCTTTCCCGTTTCGTTATCGTCATAATACTTATAAGGGAGCTTCTGCAGATGATCAAACATCTCACGTCTCATCTGCGCCTGCATCTTGACACCCATAACGTGTCCCTGATACTGGATAAAATAATTGAGAAGGAGGCGGATAACGTACAATACCAAAAGCAAAATGCCGCCGCCAACGATGATCTTCGTGCTTCTGCCGCCTGAAGTGAATTCGTTGACCATACTGCGGGTGACGATAGGATAGAAGATTCCAACCATTGATACGGTGAAGGATGCTATCATATCAAGGATGAATATAAGCCTGTGGGGTTTATAGTAGCTGAGAAATTTCTTTAACATAATTTCATCTCCTTAATTTACATTTACATTATATACTTCTCTTTTCTAAATCGCAAGAAAAATTCTTTTTCTTTGAGAATTTCGGACAATTATTTTTATGTTTATACTGGCAAAAACAATGAATAATATTTGCACTCCCCTCTGCAGCTCTGTTTTGAAAACACAGCAAAAAAGCACACTCCGTATGGAGTGTGCTTTTTTTATTTGAGCTTAAATATTCTCGCAAGGATCGGTGCGAGAAATCTCGGGGAGCGTACAAGTGTTATCTTCATATGTATAAAGCCTTTCCAAGGCATTTTCTGCCTTTACTTTATCATATGCAAAAATTAAAGATCAGTTACCGAGGGATGGAGCATAGGTATGAAAAAGAAGGAGAGGCCGGAAGCCTTTGAAGGAGGTATGTATACTCCATACCCCTCGGTTACTGACTACTGAAAGGCGAAAATTATTTGGTGATCTGGCTTTCAACGAGAGTTACGCTGCCGCAGTAGATCTCGCGAAGCTTAGGCTTTTCAATTTTGCCTGTGGGGTTACGGGGAACGTCTGCGAAAATAATCTTTCTGGGGCGCTTATATCTGGGAAGCTCCTCGCAGAATGCGTTGATCTCTTCCTCTGTTGCTGTCATTCCCTCCTTGAGCTCGATGATGGCTGCTGCGATCTCACCGAGACGCTCGTGAGGAAGACCGATAACAGCAACGTCCTTGATCTTTTCGTTTGCTCTGAGGTAGTCCTCGATCTGTACGGGATAGAGGTTTTCACCGCCGGAGATGATAACGTCCTTCTTACGGTCAACGAGGAAGATGAATCCGTCCTCGTCCTCTTTTGCCATATCTCCTGTCCAGAGCCAGCCGTCGTGAAGGATCTCTGCTGTTGCCTCGGGATTCTTATAGTAGCACTTCATAACGCCGGGGCCGCGAACTGCAAGCTCGCCAACCTTGCCCTGAGCAACGGGAGTTCCGTCGGGCTCGATGATTCGGGTTTCCCAATGATATCCTGCCACACCGATTGCGCCAACCTTATGGATGTTTTCAACACCGAGGTGAACACAGCCGGGGCCGATGGACTCGGAAAGACCGTAGTTTGTATCATATTCGTGATGGGGGAACTGCTCCTTCCAGCGCTTGATAAGGCTGGGGGGAACGGGCTGCGCACCGATGTGCATAAGGCGCCACTGAGAAAGTCTGTACTCGGAGGGGTCGATATCGCCGCGATCGATTGCATCGAGGATATCCTGTGCCCACGGAACGAGAAGCCATACAATAGTTGCCTTTTCCTCGCTGACAGCCTGCATGATCCATTCGGGGCTTACACCTCGAAGAATAACTGCCTTACTTGCGGAAAGAAGGCTTCCGAACCAGTGCATCTTTGCACCTGTATGATAAAGAGGGGGGATGCAAAGGAATACGTCGTTCTTTGTCTGAGAATGGTGACGCTGCTCAGTTTCGCAAGAGCAGATGAGCGCACGGTGTGCGTGGAGGATAGCCTTGGGGAAGCCTGTTGTACCGGAGGAGAAGTAGATTGCCGCATCGTCATCCTCAGTGATAGTCACAGGAGGAGGAGTGGACGTGCAGTATGTGGAATAAACAGTATAGCTGTCTGCTCCCTCGGGAACGTCGTCGCCAACAAAGAAGAAATTCTTGATGCCTGTCAGCTCATCGCGCACCTGAGCAACACGGTCGATAAACTCGGGGCCGTAAATGAGCATAGTGGAATCGGAAAGATCAAGACAGTACTTGATCTCATCTGCGGTATAGCGGTAGTTCATGGGAACAGCAAGAGCGCCACACTTGAGAATTCCGAAATAGATGGGAAGCCACTCAAGGCAGTTCATAAGAAGGATGGCAACCTTATCCCCCTTCTTGATACCACGGGTGAGAAGAAGATTTGCGCAGCGGTTAGCCTGACGGTCAAAATCCTTCCAGGTCATAGTTCTGCGGTATTTATCACCCTCTGCAGTTTCGATCAGGTTGTATTCTCTCCATGTTGTTGACTTGGAGGGCTGATTGGCGGGGTTGATCTCTACAAGAGCCTCGTCGTTAGGACAAAGCCTTGCGTTTCTTTCAAGTACGTCTACGATAGTCATATATATGCCTTTCTGTTACAAGTAACTTACGAAATTAACAAAAAAGTCCTCTCAAAGCAAAAGCTTTAAGAGGACGAATAAATCGCGGTACCACCTCAATTGTCCAAAAGGACCACTCACAGCACGGCAAAAATGCGATGCCTTCCTGCTATAACGGGCAGTTCCCGTCAACCCCTACTTAATTTCGGAGCGAAGCTCTCGGAATGTATTTCACCAAAGGCACTCTTACCGTCTTTCACCTGCCGACGGCTCTCTGAAAGAGCTGAACCTTGATTACTTGTTTCCGGTCATTGCTTTTAACTTGTTTAGTAGTTTATCACAATAAAGCGGCGATGTCAATACACTTTTTATAAAAATCAAACATAAAAATAACCAAAATTCCCCGCATATATTTGACAAAACAAAGAACACACCTTCTTGACCTACGCCAAGTTGTTTTATAAAGCAATTTGGGGATTATCGTGGAAGATCATAACATAAGCTTCCAATTTTGTCAGATGAAGGAGTCCTTCAACTGCACGCTAAATTAAAAAGCTTTGAAAAAGAGTGAACCTATGGAAGATATTAACATGAAGCTTAACCTAACTTAATGGGATTGGCTAATTGCCTTGTTTGTGTGTTTTATTGAATTACGATAAATAATGATTGACTTTCGATACCATTAGCGCTATAATGGAATCATAAAACAAAGCATAATGCAACTAAGGAGAAAAACATGAAACACACAACTTTAGAAAAATGGTTGAAGATCGTTATTATTGGCATGGGGTTCTGCGGGCTCTTTGTATACGGATGGGGTCTTCCTCATATTACCGTCAAACTGTGTCAGATCCATCCCGAATACACCGTGCAATATTATGCTTGGCTGATATTTTTGTTGATCACGGTGATCCCTTGCTACGGTGTGTTGATCTTTGCGTGGAGAATTGCAAATAATATTGGAAAAGGCGAGGCATTTTCCTACGATAACGGAAAAGCCTTTCGCGGTATTTTTTTGATGGCTACAATTGATACCTTGTTTTTCTTTGCAGGAAATATAATTTTTCTCATTTGTAATTGGAACAGAGCTGAAATCTTACTTGTTTGTGCGGTTTTGATATTTTTCGGAATAGCAATCGCAGTGTGCGCCAAAGCAATGTCATATCTTGTGGATAATGCGGCAGATCTGCAAGAAGAAAATAACGGAACGATATAGGAGATAGATATGGATCAGGAAAAACTAAACGGAGAGATTATTTTTAATATCGATGTGATGTTAGCCAAACGAAAAATGAGTGTAACCGATCTTGCAGAAAAAGTTGGCATTACTATAGCAAATATGTCTGTTTTAAAAAACGGAAAGGCCAAAGCAGTGCGGATATCAACATTGATAAAGCTTTGTGAAGCATTGGAGTGTCAACCGGGGGATCTTTTGGAATACCGTTCCTATCACGAGGAATAAGAAAGGCTGCTGATATGTATATAAAGCTGATTCAACCCAAGATGAAAAAGCGACCTATGGATACCGATATCAAAACACATATGGCACCTCCCCTCGGACTTCTTACCATCGCTAATATGTTTCGCAAAGAGCATACGGTTGTTTTGGAAAATGAAAATATTGAGAAGATCCATTATGATAAGCCTGATTTGGTGGGAATTTCCGTAACCGTGGATGTGCTTCCCCGAGCGATCGAGATCGCAAAAAAATTCAGAGAGCAAGGATGTATAGTTATTGCGGGCGGAATCCACATCACAACTGCAACAGATACGATTCCGGGAAATTGCTTTGATGTACTATGCGTAGGTGCAGCAGAAGGTACATGGCCAGATATCATAAATGATTATCAGAATGGCGCTCTAAAATATATCTATCGATGCCGAAGTAAGTTGACAGGAAACGATATCGTCCCTCCGGCATACGATTTTGTTGATAAGAAAAAATATCTTTATTGCAATGTAATCCACACCAGCAGAGGTTGTCCCTTTCGTTGTGATTTCTGCTATAACAGCGGCACAGATCAGCAATTTGTGAATCGTGAAATTGCTGATGTTATCAAGGAAATCAAGGATATCGGAACAAAGCACATTATGTTCATTGATGATAATTTCGTCGGTAACAAAGAGTGGACTTATGCATTTCTAAAAGAACTGAAAACATTGAAGGTCAAATGGAATGCTGCTGTCTCTATCAATGTAGCGGCGGATACAAAGCTTCTTGATCTGATGAAGGAAAGCGGATGTCAGGGATTATTTATTGGCTTTGAAAGTATTAATTCCGATTCTATTGCAGGTGTACATAAGGTGCAAAACCAAACAGATACCTACGAGAATGCAGTTCGGGAGATTCACAAGAGAGGAATCATGATCAATGCAAGCTTTGTGTTTGGTCTGGACGGAGATACAAAGGAAACATTTCAAAGCACCTTGGATTGGATAGTAAAAAACAAAATAGAAACAGTTACCTCTCATATTCTTACGCCATACCCCGGAACGGCTTTATATCACAGGCTTAAAGAGGAAAAAAGAATTATTGAAGAGGATTTATCCCTATATAATACGGCGAACGTAGTGTTTCAACCCCGAAATATGACGAAACAGGAATTGAAGGATGGATATTTATGGCTGTACCGTAACATATACAGCTTCAAAAATATTCTGAAACGCCTGCCGGAGGATAAGTCGCAAAGAGCAGCCTATTTGATGTTTAATCTTTTTTATAGAAAATGGGGGAGATTTACGGATTTTCTCTGCAAAATTATTACGTACAAGAGAATAGGTGTTTGGGGAGAAAAGCTTTCCCGTTATTTATAGACGGTATTATTTATTCCATACACTAACAAGAGTCGCAAACAGTTTCAACGGTTAATTCGGGTTTATCGAGGAGATAAAAAGGTATCATCGTAGGGGAGGGGCTTGCTCCTCCCGTTTATCAGCACACGAACCAAAAGGTCATTTGATGCACAAACAAACGCAAACGATACACATTGCCGTAGGGACCGTGCATCCGGCAGAAATGAAACATTTCTGCTCACGGTCCACTACAGACGTAACGATTCGTTGTGAATGTCGTTTCGATTCGCGTGCAGATGTTTAGGACCGTCGGGGACGCCGGTCCC
>JAZRRC010000212.1:0-17821 GCA_045650355.1 Candidatus Avispirillum sp.
GATCGTAGCATACCGTCAGGAGTGCGCAAAGAAGACAGAGTTTGAGAGAACTCAGCTTGTTAAGGATAAGACAGGCGTTGCTATCAGCGGCTTTAAGGCTGTAAACCCCGTAAACGGCAAGGAGATCCCCGTTTATATCTCTGACTACGTTATGATGGGCTACGGCACAGGCGCTATCATGGCAGTTCCTGCACACGACCAGCGTGACTACGACTTTGCAAAGAAGTTCGGTATCGATATCATCGAGGTTATCAAGGGCGGCGATATCACTGTTGAAGCATATGCAGGCGACGGTGAGATGGTCAACTCCGATTTCCTTAACGGATATACAAACAAGAAGGATTCCATCGCTCGTATGATCGAGGAACTCGAAAAGAAGGGCCTCGGCGAGGGCGGTGTACAGTATAAGATGAAGGACTGGGCATTCAACCGTCAGCGTTACTGGGGTGAGCCTATTCCCATCGTTCACTGCGAGAAGTGCGGAATCGTTGGCGTTCCCTATGAGGAGCTTCCTCTCAGACTTCCTCCTATGGACAACTTCGAGCCCGGTCAGGGCGGTGAAAGCCCCCTTGCAGCTCTTGAGGACTTCGTAAACTGCACTTGTCCCAAGTGTGGCGCACCCGCTAGAAGAGAGACAGATACAATGCCTCAGTGGGCAGGATCCTCCTGGTACTTCCTCCGCTATATCGATCCCAAGAACGAGGAGAGATTTGCAGATCCCGAGAAGCTTAAGTACTGGCTCCCCGTAGACTGGTATAACGGCGGTATGGAGCACGTAACACGTCATATGATCTACTCCCGCTTCTGGCACCACTTCCTCTACGACATCGGTGAGGTTCCCACTAAGGAGCCTTATGCAAAGAGAACTGCACAGGGCCTTATCCTCGGACCTGACGGCGATAAGATGTCCAAGTCCAAGGGTAACGTAGTAGACCCCAACGACGTAGTTGATTCCTACGGTGCGGACGTTCTCCGTGTATACGTACTCTTTATGGGCGACTACGAGAGCGCAACTCCCTGGAACGATAGCTCCATGAAGGGCTGTAAGAGATTCCTTGACCGTGTTGCAGGTCTTGTAGATATGGCAAAGGGCACAGGTGCAACACCTGAGCTTGAGTCTAAGTTCCATAAGACTGTAAAGAAGGTAACGTCTGATATTGAATCCATGAAGTTCAATACAGGTATTGCCGCAATGATGGCTCTTATCAATGATATCTACGATCACGGCTCTCTCACAGTTGACGAGCTCAAGATGTTCGTTGGTATCCTTTGCCCCTACGCTCCCCACCTCTGTGAGGAGATCTGGGAAACACTTGGCGAGAAGGAGCTTCTCTGCCTTTCCAAGTGGCCTGAGTACGATGAGGCAAAGACTAAGGATGCAACAATCGAGATCGCAGTACAGATTTCCGGTAAGCTCAAGGGCACAGTAATGATCGCAGCAGATGCAGATAAGGACACAGCAATTGCAGCAGCAAAGGCTGATGAAAAGATCGCATCTCTCCTTGAGGGTAAGACAATTATCAAGGAAATTTACGTACCCGGAAAGATCGTAAACATCGTTGCAAAATAATTGGTAAAAATATAAAATAATGCTTGACAAGGAGCATTTTCGAGTATATAATATTTAGGAAGTGCAATCCGGCACTTTCCTATGTTGTGCATAGCGAAGGGAGGGAAACAGAACAATGGCAGAAATTAGAGTAAAAGAGAACGAGTCTCTTGATAGTGCGCTCCGTCGCTTTAAGCGTCAGTGCCAGAGATCCGGTATCCAGGCCGAGCTTCGCAAAAGAGAATGCTATGAAAAGCCCAGCGTAAAGAAGAAGAAGAAGTCTGAGGCAGCAAGAAAGCGTAAGTTCAAGTAATTCAATTGGCGGCTGACGTAATGTCAGCCGCTATTTGTTTTGTGGGTTATTATGCAAAAACTTTTTTGTAAAAAAGTTTCTATCTTCCTAAAACATAGTCGATTATCGTCGGCTCTATACACTCGCCTCGATACTCTCCTTGTTTTAGTGACATCGTCGAAAAAACGATACTTAATCGTTTTTTCTTCCTCCTCACTTCAAAAAACTTTAAAAAAGAAAAAAGCATAACCTTTTATAAAGTTTTACTCAATTTTTTTCAAAAAATTGCAGATTCTTAAGGCAGAGCCTTAAGTCGCCCCTCGCAAGGTGCGAAATCCTTTTGCCTTCCCGGATTCCAAAGGCTTGCCTTTGGTCGGCATCTGCTTGATGCCGAAATTCGTAAATATATAAGTAAAGGAAAAAATCCTATGAAAATCGTACTTCTCGATGCAGCAACCCTCGGAGAGGACCTTGATCTTTCTCCTCTTTCTAAATACGGTGAGGTGGTGGCATACCCCTCAACAGACTCTTCTCTCGTTTGTGAAAGGCTTTCCGATGCTGACGTTGTTATCGTTAATAAGGTTAAGCTGAATGAGTCTACAATAGGCGGGAATTGCCCTGTAAAGCTCATCTGCATTGCTGCAACAGGCTTTGATAACGTAGACCTTGATTATATGAAATCAAAGGGAATAGGTGTTTGTAACGTTGTAGGCTATTCTACAGACAGCGTTGCACAGCTCACAGTATCAATGGTGCTTTCCCTCGCAACTCATCTTCCCGAATATAATGCTGTTGTTGAATGCGGTGAGTATTCAAGAGGAAGCGTTGCAAATAAGCTCACTCCCGTTTATCACGAGATTGCAGGCAAGACATGGGGTATCGTAGGACTTGGCAATATCGGTAAGAAGGTTGCGGCAGTGGCAAGTGCATTCGGCTGTAAGGTCATTGCAAACAAAAGAACTCCCGACCCCGACTACGACTGTGTTGATATCGATACTCTTTGCAGAGAGGCGGATATTATAACTATCCATACTCCGCTTAATGAAGGAACAAGAAACCTTATTAATGAGGAAAGAATCGCAATGATGAAGTCCGATGCTATCGTTGTAAACGTGGCACGAGGCGCAGTTTGCGATGAAGCAGCTCTTTGTAAGGCTGTAAAAGAGGGAAAAATCGGTGCTATCGGCGTGGACGTATATTCCTCCGAGCCTTTCCGTAGCGACAGCCCTTATTTTGAGGTTAAAGAGCTTTCTTGCGTGTGCCTCACTCCTCATATGGCATGGGGCTCCTACGAAGCAAGAAACCGCTGTCTTGCGGATATAATGAAAAGCATCGATGCTTTTGTTGCAGGAGAAAAAAGATCAAGACTTGTATAAATAAATGAATAAGCTCCTTTTTCTCGGGGAACAATATCCTACCGAAAGAAAAAGGAGCTTTTTAATATGAAAGTAAAAATTATCGGCGCACTGTGCCTCTCATTTCTTGTGCTGTTCACCATTATGTCCGTCCTCCCCGTAAACGGAGAAACGGAAATTTACAGCGATATGATAAGGCTTCACGTTCTTGCAAACTCGGATTCCGAGGAAGACCAGGCACTTAAATTAAAGGTAAGAGATGCCGTCCTCCTTGAGGCTGAGAAGATCAAAGCAGAGGATTCCAAAGAAGCATATATCAAAACAGAGGAGTCGCTTGAGATTCTCGAAAACGCCGCAGAAGCAAAAATAAGGGAGGAGGGGTATGATTATAAGGTTTCCGTCGTCCTGGGAGAAGAGAAGTACCCCGAGCGCGAATATGACGGCTTTGTGCTGCCCGAGGGTACTTATACGTCTCTCAGAGTCCTTATCGGGGAAGCTGCGGGAAAAAACTGGTGGTGTGTCCTTTATCCGCCCCTTTGTACTGCAACTGCATCAAAAAGGGAGAATGTGTTTATTGCGGCAGGTTTTACGGATGAACAGTATAAAACAATAACAGAAAGCAATAAAAAGACGTATAAAATCAAGTTTAAGATAGCAGAAATTATAAAAGACCTTTTTGATTAAGGGGTGTAATTGTGCAAAAAAACAAATGCTGATTTTTTTCAAAAAAATACAAAAAAAGTATTGACAATAGGTATACCCCATGCTATAATAATCAAGCGCGTGGCGGAATAGCTCAGTTGGCTAGAGCAACCGGTTCATACCCGGTAGGTCGTGGGTTCAAGTCCAACTTCCGCTACCAGGCCCGTTGGTCAAGAGGTTAAGACACCGCCCTTTCACGGCAGTAACAGGGGTTCGATTCCCCTACGGGTCACCAAAAGAAAAAAGACATCCGAAAGGATCTCTTTTTTCTTTTGGTGACTCGTATTGAACGGGGAATCGAAAGGTGTACACCGCCAAACTTTAAATTGGGTTGTTAGTATTCCTGCGGTGTACTCCAAGTGCTACGCACTTGCAAAGTTTGACTCAGCCGTGACAAAAACAGTCCGGTGGACTGTTTTTAGCCCGTTGCGTTACACTCGCTAAAAATTTAAATACCAAAACCGACCGTGAGCGCCAAAACTAGTTTTGGCGAAACCTTCAAATTTAAGATCCCCCTATCCCGAATACACAATTTCAATCATTTGTGTATCCGGGATATCTTTGTTTCATTGACAAAACGAGTCCTCATTGTTAAAATATTGTAAAGAAAAATGGAGGATCTACAAAATGATCAAAAGAATACTTTCATCTCTTATCGTTTTATCATTACTTGTATCGGCTCTCGGTGTCACCTCCCTTGCAGCGTCCGAGGAGCGCACCATTACAGCCGGTGAAGTTATTGAAATAGCGACATATGATGAAAACCGATTTAAATTCGTCCCCGCAGAGGACGGCTTCTACGAGTTCAGATCCGAGGGTGAGATTTCAGACCCCTGGGCAACGATCAATGATGAGAACGGTGAATACCTTATCGCAAATGACGACCGCTACGTGGATGATTATAATTTTTCCATTTCCTATGAAATGAAAAAGGGTAAGACCTATTATCTTGTTTGCGACGTCTGGGGGGAGGATCCCGGTACAAATTATACAGTCACCTTAAGAAAGGCACCTCTTGCTGATTCTATTGAGATTGTCCCTGCTTTCATAAACGGCAACATTATCGGTGATTACCAGGCATTCATTTATGAGTGCACCCCCGAGGGCAGCGTTTGCCCCGACGTTGAGTGGTATGTTGAGGATGAATCAGTAGCAAGAGTTGATGGAAACGATAGCATTGCCTGTGCTGTGGTACTCGTTGGCACAGGAAAAACAAATCTTGTTATAACCTCAAAGCACGGCTTGAGTGCAAAATACGAGATCGAGTGCGCTCTCCCCCCTGAAATCAGCATTCAGGAGGAAAAGAACGTATTGGTGACTGAGGATAACCGCCTTGCAAGATTCGCCTTTATTCCCGAGGAGTCAGGTGCTTACTATTTCCAGACATCAGAGCCCTCTTATATTGAGGTGTTTGATATGAACGGAAATATGGTAGCTACAAACCACATTACAGGTACCGGCCCCAACGATTACAGTGCAAAGGCATATTTCGAAAAGGGCGAGACTTATATTGTTTCAACAGGTGTGGATTACGATACCTCCGTTTGCGAGTACACGATTTTTGTTGATAAGTGTGCAGAGGCAGAGAGCGTTGAGATCACAGGTAACTTTAATACTACCGATATGTACCCCGGATTTACTTATACTCTCACAGCAGAGTTCTATCCCTATAATGCTTTCAACGATAATTGTACGTGGACGGTATCCGATGAAAGCCTTGTAACCATTACACCTGACGGTGATAAATGTAACGTTGTTTTCAACAGCTCCGGTAGCGTTGAGGTATCTGTAGAAACAGAAAACGGAATTGAAGCATCTATTGAGCTTAATTGTGTTGAAACTGAAGAGATCAGCCTCAATGAAGAAAAGAGTATAACGATCCACGAAAAAGAAGATTATTCCGTTGACAGTTCCTTTGTGTTTATTCCCGAGAAGAGCGGTTACTACGTATTTATGTCCGATGGTAATATTGATACCGTAGGTACTGTCTGGTATGATTCACTTGAATATCCCTTCGGTCACAGCGATGACTATAACGGTGTGATAGGTGACCATAACTTTGCAATTCAGGCTTACTTTGAGGAAGGTGAAGTATACATTCTTCAGTGCGCAAGCTATAGTGGAGACGGCACGTATACAGTTACCTTAACCGAAACAAAGAATGCTGAGTCTGTTTATCTTAGCAGCGAGAGCAGTAATTTTGTAGGAGTTGACTTTTTTGTCAGCGTTGCATATGATTCAAAGGCTTCTCTTTTCGAGGAATATACCGTTCATACCGATTGCGAAGGCTCATATGAGGTCTTCGGTGAAGGTCATTTCGGATTTAACGTTCGCTTTGATGAGGCAGGAACATATAACGTCTGGATCGAAACAGAAAACGGACTTGTTTCCGAAAAGATTGAAATTAATATAAAGGATATCTCCTACATATCTCTGGAATCGGGCAAAGAAGAATTTATAACAATTCCCGGCGGAGAGTACGAGCTGTTTGAATTCACTCCCGATGAAAGCGGAACGTACTGCATTTATTCCGATTGCGAGGAGGGCGATCCCTGGCTTGAGATGATCGATGAGAATTTTGAATATCTTGGTAATGATGATGACGGCGGATACGGCTTGAATTTCAAAATGATCGTTGATATGGAAGCAGGGGAGACCTACAGATTTAAGGTCGGAGCATATGAGTGGGATGAATTGGAAAGCATTTCATTCGCTCTGGGTGTGACAAACGATATAACTGCTGACAATATAATATTTGATACTGAGGATACTTTTTATGCGGCTGTCGGTGATCAATTCGGTATTAGCTATTGGTTTGATCCCATATATTCTATAGACAGCATCAGCGAAGTAATCATCGAAAACGAAGAGTTTGTTGAGCTTGTAGAAGCGTATGAAGATTTGTTTGTTCTTTACGCTGTCGCTGAAGGAGAATCAACCCTTACCGTTGTAACAGAGGGCGGTATCAGAGCTTCTGTTAAAATCGTTGTAGGAGCTGCAGACGATGAAGAGCCCGATTACGGAGACGTAAACGGAGACGGACAGGTAAATGCCATTGACTCGAACCTGCTTAAAAGATATGTAGCAGGTACTGCAAATGAGATAAACGAAGAAAACGCAGATATGAACGATGATTCAAGGGTTGATGCAATCGACTCAAATCTTCTCAAGCGTCTCGTTGCAGGACAGTAAAAAGCTGCCGCACATAACCCTGTGGTTATGGGCGGCTTTTGTATGTGTAAATTTACCGTATTAAGTTATTACTATAGTTGACAATTTGTTAATTTCGTGATACTATTGTTACAGTACTCCACGGAGGTGAACGAAATGAAACGAACAACCAAAATTCTTTCCGTTTTTATTGTGGCAGTGATGCTTTTGTCGGTCTTGAATATCGGCATCCTTGCGGCATCCTATACTCCTATTTCGGTAGGGCAGGTCATAACTGCGTCTGTTGATGTAAACTACGGAAAGCTTGCTCTTGAATTTATCCCCGAGGAAAGCGGAGCGTATGCTTTCTATTCCATGGGTAATTACGATACCTGCGGATATATTTTTGATTCAAAAATGAACCGTATTTGCGAAAATGACGATTATACGGACTTGAATTTCTACGTCGTATGTAATATGACGGCAGGTGAAAAATATTATCTCAGAAGTGAGCTTTATTCAAACGACGGATACGGAGAATATTCCGTAACGGTGGAAAAAGTACAGGCGGCAGAGGAGATATTTATATACCACGGCGGTGAAACTGTTGGATACGTTGGAAATTATCTCTATCTCGAATGTATGGCTGAGCCTGAGGAGGCTTTTTCCGGAGAAGTGTATTGGGAAAGCGATAACGAGGACGTTGCAATAATCGATTATTGTGACGGCAGCAGCTGCGGTATCTATCTTATGAATGCGGGCAAAGCAACAATATCGGTGACAAATGCTGACGGACTTTACGATTCGGTTGAGATAACAGCCATCGATATTCCCGAAATATCTGTTGATGAGCCCCGGTATCTTTCCTTTGGACCCAACGGAGGAACAAGATATTTTAATTTCACTCCCTCCTCAGACGAAAAGTATGCCGTATATACAGACGGAGCTCTTATGCCCGGAATTTCCTTGTATGACAGCGAGTATAACTATGTGGAAACCGTTGAATCCATAAGTGATACGGGTGATATTATTATCCGTGCCGACCTTGATGGCGGTGAAACCTATACTGTTGAGGTCTATGCTTATCTTGAATCCCCTGATTTCTGGCTTTGCATAACGCCTTGTGTCGGAGCAGAGGGTGTTGAGATCATAACATACGATGCAACAACCACAGAGGGCTTTGTGGGAATGACAATGAGCTTTTCTGCAATCTTTTCTCCCGATATTTCCATTATAGAGGATTGCACGTGGGCTGTTGATAATGAGGACGTGGCATACGTTTCCTATCAGGATGGCGATTATTGCGATATCGTTCTTCTTTCTGTTGGTACTGCCACTGTGACGGTAACCACAGAAAACGGCCTTTGCGACTCTGTTGAAATAAGCTGCATCGAGGTTCCCGAAATAAAGCTTGATGAGATAAAGACTGCAACAAGCGTTGAGGGTGATTATTTCAAGTTTATCCCCGAAAAGAGCGGAAACTACAGCTTTATTTCCGAAAGCGGCTGCAGTGGCTTAGGTGCGATTTTTGACAGTGAATGGAATGCTATAGCTATTTCAAACCTTTTCTCAATGGAAGGCGGATTCTCCGTCCAGGCAGATATGACAGAGGGCGAAGCTTATTATTTGTTTGCTGTAAAATCTGATGGCGAATCCCTCGAGGAGCTTGAGGTAAGGGTAACAGAAAGCATTAAAGCTACCTCGGTAATCCTTTCCTGCGGCAGCGAGATACACGCCTACGTTGGCGAGTATATGACCATCGAAGCTATTTTCGGTGACAAAACCGTGGAAGTGGAGGAATGTGATTTCTATACTAAAAATGACATTCTTGAGCTTGATTATTACGGCAATACCTGCGATCTGTATTTTATGAATACGGGCACTTCAATAATAACTGTCAGAACAGAGTCCGGTCTGAAGGCAACCTGTATGGTCTACGTTGAAGACCTTGAGGTGGGACAGATCCTTCTTGATGAGGAAAAGACTGTAGCTGTCGGTAATTATGCAAACGATTATTTTTGGTTCACTCCCGAGGAGGATGGCGTTTATTCCTTTATTTCATCGGGAAATATTGATACAAACGCAACCCTTATGGATTGGGATCTTTATGAGTACGATTACGACGATGACAGCGGAGTAGGAAGTAATTTTTGCCTCCAGCTTGAAATGAAGGCAGGAGAGGAATACGTTTTCAGAACCTCATATTTTGAGCCTTATACGGTTGGCGATACATATACTGTCAAGGTTATAAAGAGCCCCGCAGCAGAAAAGATGATCCTCTGTGAAGAGGGAACCGTCAATGCTGCCGTCGGCTCGCTTATCCAGTTTGTTCCCGAATTCCTTCCTTCGGGCGCTGAGCGCGAGGAGGTATATTTCAGAGTAAGTGACAGAGATGTTATCGAGGTAGTTCTTGAGGACGAATACAGCTGCACCGTTATTGTAAACGGCGACGGTGTTGCAACCCTTGAAGCATACACAGACAGCGGACTTTATGCCGAGGTAACAATAATTGCAGGAAAGGGTAAGACTGCAGGCGACGTTAACGGAGACGGACAGGTGAACGCCATTGACTCCAACATTCTTAAAAGACACGTTGCGGGCACAACTGATGATATTGTTAAGATCAATGCAGATATGAACGGCGACTCAAGAGTTGATGCAATTGATTCCAATCTTCTCAAGCGTCTCGTTGCAGGACAGTAAAAGAGGCTGATTACCAAATAAAAACAGCTCCTTCGGGAGCTGTTTTTTTATAATCCGTAGACAACGGCAAAATATTGTGATATAATACAGAGTAACTTATTTTGTCGATATTTATTGACGGAAAGGTTTTGCAATGTACAAGATAGTTTATAAAAAGGTGCTTAACCCTACGGTTGTGCTTATGGATATCGAAGCGCCCCTCGTTGCAAGAAAGGCAGAGGCAGGACAGTTTATAATCCTGCGTGCCGCAGAGGATGGGGAGCGTATTCCCCTCACTGTTGCGGGATACGATAGGGAAGCGGGCACCGTAAGAATAATATTCCAGGTTGTTGGAGCAACAACAAAGATACTCTCCGAAAAGAATGAGGGAGAGTTTATTCCCGATTTCGTAGGCCCCCTCGGAAAGCCCACAGAGGTTGAGGGCCTTAAAAAGGTCTGCATCGTGGGCGGCGGTGTTGGATGCGCTATTGCGCTTCCTATTGCCCAGAAGCTTCACAGCATGGGCTGCGAGGTTCATTCCATCATCGGCTTCCGCTCAAAGGACCTTCTTATCCTTGAGGATGAATTTTCTGCTTGCTCTAATAAGCTCACTATAATGACAGACGATGGCTCCTACGGTGAAAAGGGCGTTGTAACAGCACCTCTTAAGGATGCTATTGAAGCAGGTGAGAATTACGATGAGGTCATCACCATCGGCCCCCTCGTTATGATGAAGTTCGTTGTTGCAACAACAAAGCCCTTCGGCGTAAAGACAACGGTTTCAATGAATCCCATAATGATCGACGGCACAGGTATGTGCGGCGGTTGCCGTCTTACCGTTGGCGGCAAAACAAAGTTTGCCTGTGTTGACGGCCCCGATTTTGACGGATTCCTTGTTGATTTTGATGAAGCTATGCAGAGAGCCAATATGTACGGTGAGTTTGAGCGCCATTCATATGAAAAGGCCTGCAATCTTTTCAAGGGGGTAGAGGAAAATGGCTGATATGAAAATGCCCCGTAATCCCATGCCCACTCAGGAGCCTCTCATCCGTGCGAGAAACTTCGAGGAGGTTGCTCTCGGATACAGCGAAGAAACAGCTCTTGCAGAGGCTGTCCGCTGTCTTAACTGCAAAAATATGCCCTGCGTTGAGGGCTGCCCCGTAAATATCCATATCCCCGCCTTTGTCGAAAAGGTAAGGGACGGAGATTTTGAGGCGGCATATGAGATCATAACAAAGTCCTCAAGCCTTCCCGCAGTATGCGGAAGAGTTTGCCCCCAGGAAAACCAGTGCGAGAAAAGATGTGTGCGCGGTATCAAGGGCGAGGCAGTTGCCATCGGCCGCCTTGAAAGATTCGTTGCAGACTGGCATAATGAGCACAGCACAGCTACTCCCGTCCTTCCCGAGCAGAACGGACACAAGGTCGCAGTTGTTGGCTCAGGTCCCTCAGGTCTTACCTGCGCAGGTGACCTTGCAAAGAGAGGATATAAGGTAACGGTATTTGAAGCGCTCCACCTTGCAGGAGGTGTGCTTGTTTACGGAATTCCCGAATTCCGTCTTCCCAAGGCAATTGTTCAGAAGGAGATCGATACCTTAAAGGCTCTCGGAGTTGAGATTGAAACAAACGTTGTTATCGGTAAGACAATTACAGTAGACGAGCTCTTTGAAATGGGCTACGAGGCTGTGTTTATCGGCAGCGGTGCAGGACTTCCCAATTTTATGGGAATTCCCGGAGAAAGCCTCAAGGGCGTATACTCCGCAAATGAGTTCTTAACCCGCTCAAATCTTATGAAGGCTTATCGTGAGGGAAGTAATACTCCTATTATGAAGGCGAAGAGGGTGGCTGTCGTAGGCGGCGGAAACGTTGCTATGGATGCGGCACGCACCGCCCTCAGACTTGGAGCCGATAAGGTTTATATCGTGTATCGCCGCTCCCTCAACGAGCTTCCCGCCCGTCGCGAGGAGGTTGAGCACGCAATGGAGGAGGGAGTAGAATTCCTTCTTCTCAATAATCCTACGAAGATTCTCGGATATAATAACCCCGATGACCCCCGTGACGTAAGAAACGGAAGCGTCTGCGGTATGGAGTGCATCAGAATGGAGCTTGGAGAGCCTGATGAAAGAGGCAGAAGAGCCCCTGTGGTAGTCCCCGACAGCGAGTTTGTAATGGACGTTGACTGCGTTATCATGTCCATCGGCACTTCTCCCAACCCCCTTATCAAGTCTACAACAGAGGGGCTTGAGGTAAACAGGCGAGGCGGAATCATTGTTGAAGAGCAGACTGGCAAAACATCAAAGGATGCAGTCTATGCAGGCGGCGACGCCGTAACAGGCGCCGCAACGGTAATCCTCGCTATGGGCGCAGGAAAGACCGCCGCCAAGGCTATTGACGAGCATATTCAGAATAAATAAGAAAAAGCAGTTGCCACGGCAACTGCTTTTTGACTTTTAATGATTAAAAAGACTATTCTACGAAGCGTAGGTTTACTTTTTTTATATAATGTTTTATAATTAATCATCAAACGAGAAAGGTCAAAGACTATGGATTCGAAAAAAACGGGCGAATTTATATCAAAGCTCAGAAAAGAAAAGAATATGACTCAAAAAGAGCTTGCTGAGAGGATTAACGTTTCCGATAAGACTATATCAAAATGGGAAACGGGAAAGGGACTTCCCGATGTGGATTCATTACTTGCGCTCAGTAGAGAGTTTTCAGTTTCCATAAACGAGCTGCTGGGTGGCGAAAGAATTGAAACCCTGCAAAAGGCGCAGGCTGTTGAAAAGGATATTGCTGAGAATTACATAAAGACAAATCAGAAAAAGAACAACCTGAAAATTTCTGTAACAGTTCTTTCTATAATTCTTTCTGTTTTGGTGATTTTGATATGTGTAATTGGGAAAAACTTCTCTTCAAACCTTTATGAAGAAATAATGGGTTCTCCAAATTGCGTAATTGCCTCAGACTATTCTTCTATAATGATGATGGGAGAAAAATACGTGCCGCTAATTTTGCAAGACAGAGTAGTTTGCGAGATTTCGGAAGTTCTCATAAACGAAGCACAGGTTGAGGGCGTACCCTTTATAGGAAAGCTTTTGTTTGGTGAAAGTATTTATTCTGTGGAGATGTGTCCGAATAATGAGATCGTTTACCTTCAAAGCGAGGATGATTTTTATGCTACCGATTATTATTGTCTGGAAAGTAAATTTGAGGAATATCTGAAAATCGCAGAAGAAACTCCTTATGATATGTGGGTAGCGGTTATAGAAACAAGACATGATAACAGATATGATCTTGAATTGAGTGAAAGTATCGCCAATATGCTTTCCAGTAAGGATTATACTGCGGGAACCGGAGTCGATTGTTCTTGGTCAAGAGGTGATGGAGACGAGGGTATTTGGATTTATAAGGTGCAAAGCGAAGGTCCGTTCAGAATAGAGGCAGGAGAGCTTATAAGAAAAGACGGTGAATATTATTGGGTTGATTATGACGATTTGAATAAAGCCGAAGAAGGTCAGTGGTTAAGTTGCTATGATGTTGAAGCATATTCCATCGGTGAAGAATACGATGCAGAACTTGATAAATTATTTTCTTATATGTTTAAGTAAAGAAATTACATAAAAAAGGCTGTCGCACCGCGACAGCTTTTTTAAAACCACTGAAAAGGCAAATCAGAGTTTGAAGGGAAAAACGGAATTGGTGTAGCGAATGCTGCACGAAACAAAAGCCTCCACCTCTCAGACGTTTACGGCTGTGAGGGGGAGGTGGCATCGGTGCAGGATGAACGTAGGATTTTTGATTTATTAGGCACCGATGACGGAAGGGGTGTCTTATCTGCACGAGAACTATCAAAAAAGTATAGTTAAACTATCATTTAGCAGGGCACAAAATAATAAAGTTTGGTTCTCGTGCTGATGTGCAACCCTTCCACCGCAAGCGGTCCCCCTCCCCTTCACAGCGAGCTGAGAAGGGGAGGCAGTGTTTCTGAGATTTTCGTCGTTCTTTCAAACTCCGATTTATCGATGTTTGTTATTTTGTCAGCTCATCAAGTGTACCGAAGCGGAATCCCATGGATTTCCACTCTTTTATAAGATCATCGAGAATTTCTGCATTGGTGGCTGAGGTGGGGTGGAGAAGTATCACCTCTCCGTTATGGGTGCCGGAAATAACCTTTTCTATTGCCGCCTCGGGGGAGACTTGCGCGTTGTTATCCCAATCCACGTATGCAAAGCTCCAGAAGATCGTTTTATATCCGTTTTCAGCCGCAATCTTCAGATTGCTCTCCGAAAAGCGCCCCTCGGGCGGTCTGTAATAGGGGGCGAGGGTGATGCCTGCCTCCTCGCAGACGTCCTCCAGTGCCCAGAGCTCCTGCATAAATTCCTCCTTGGAGGTCTTTTTTGTCATGTCGGGATGGGTTGCCGTATGATTGCATACGAGATGCCCCTCGTCATTCATTCGCTTCACAAGGGCGGTATTGCGCTTTACAAGATTCTCAAGAACGAAGAAAGCGCCGGGCACCTTTTCTTCCTTCAGCACGTCAAGAATCTTCTCAACGTTTCCGTTTTCATACCCTGCATCAAAGGTGAGATATATAACCTTGTCCTCTGAGTTGAAATCGGAGTTTTTCTTGTCAATATAATATGCCCAAAGCCCCTCTTTTTCAATGAAGGAGAGCAGGGAATCAAGGGGCGGCTGAGAGTTGTCCCCGGTCTTTTTGCAGTACCAGTTGTATGCAGTGTCTGCTGTATGAGATGCGATTGCAGTAACGTTAATATCTTTTGGGTGAAAAGCCGTGCAATTTATGCAAAGTACAGCCGCTACAATAATCAAACCAATAATCTTAATTACTTTTTTCATACATCCTCCTTTACAAAATTATTATTTACAGTTAAGGTTGGATTATCGAAATATCGTATATGAAAATATTGTATTGTGTTGAAATATAAAGATTGCAGAGGTATAATTAAAATAACGTATACCCAGACGGGAAGGGAGAACTTTATGAAGAAAGTTATTTCAGTTATATTGGTAATTGCAACGATCGTGTGTGCAATCCCCATAAACTTGGCGGTCTATTCGATTGATGTATCAGAAGAACGTTTTTCTGATCTTTGTGAAGAGGTTTATTATACAGACCTGTTTTCTGTTTACAGCCAATATTTGCTTGATGACAGGCTTACGGAGATGATGAACGGTGAACTTCATGGTTCAATGGAGAAGGTATTTGATAAGCTTAAAGCAAGCGATAAATATGACAGGATTCTCGAAAAGCATATGATTTCCGACGGCATTTCAAGATTTGTAGGTGCGTTTATGGATGCCACCGGTAAAACTGATTTTGCATATGATGAAGCTATTGGTGAAGCCAATGAGCTTTTTGCAAAGGCCTTGACGGGAAAAGCTATGGCCGCTGACGTTGTCGGTAAGGATGCAAGAACATTTAAATATCTTAATATGATATCAGATGCAATATATCTTGCGTTCAATGACTTGGGATATGTCTATGAAGAGGATAAGACAAACGTAGCATTTGAAATGATTATTGGTACCCTCGGAAATGACACGGAAAGCTATTTCCATTATGCCGGAACATATGAGTTATCTGTCATAAAGGATGTACTTCATTATGTCAAGCTCAATATGGATGAGGTTAAAGCTCTTTTTAAGGCCGGAACGATAGGAGTGGAGGCTACAGAGCAGTTGCTTATTGCTTTAATGATGGAGCTTGTGCGGACTGAAGTTATTGATGATATATGTGCCGTAGCCCCGCAGGATACGTCTCTTTACGATGGCTTTAATCAGCTTAGCGAACAGCTTTCCGGGGGCTTTGTTTCGTATTTTATCGATACGTACATAAAAAAAGAGTTTATTCAATACTATGAGGATGCAGCTGAGGCATTTATTATCGGTACGGTATTTGGTGTAAGTGCAACAACTATTGCAACCGTTAATCTGATTGTAAAAGCTTATTCAACGATCGTCTATGATTGGATATTTGATGCCCCCGATTACAGCGAGTTCCTTTCCTTTGTTATTCTTTCCGAGTATTCGAATACTCTTGCGGAATGTATTATTGCAATGGAGGAAAGCTTTGTAAACACTCCTCTGAACGGTCACACGATAAGAAGATATGAAAATCTTTGGTGTGCATTCAATGCTGCCAATGAGGCGGCTTGGAAATTGGGACGGGAGATTTGTCTTGAGGGTGATGAAAAGATCCTTGACTACGCTTTTTCTACTTATTATTCAGGTGATTTTGATTTTTATTCCGAAAAGATGAACTATCTGATCGAAAAAATTGAAAAGACACCGATCGAAGAACGAAAGATAATCGATCATAACGTATATTCATACTCAACTTACAATCTTAACTGTGATTTTAAGAATGCAACTAACGAAGCCGTAGAGGAGAACTGCATATACGGTGTAAACGGCTATCTTTACGGTAATCTTTATGCACCTAGAGAAAAGAGCTTTTCTTTCCTTAATGAATTGAAGGGTGTTTACGGAAATATTGAGATAGATGGCTGTATGCTGAACGTAGAAGAAGACAGTGAATATGTAGTTGGAGGAGACGTTCTTTTGACCGGCTTTTGGAGATCCGGATCAAATTATGAAGGAATCCTTTCAATTGACGGAAAGCTTACGGTATATGGAGATTTATACTCAGACACCGATTACACACAGTACGATTTATATATTAGTGATGATGGCGAGCTGTGGCTGCACGGAGACTATAGCCTTTATTATACAAACTATATCTACGGAACGATTGTATGTAATGGTACAAAGCAGCAGCGTCTGGACGGTGAATTTAGAAACATAACTGTATATAATCCGGAAGGTGTTACAGGAAGCATTGTTCTTAAAGGATATTTTGAACTAAATAATAATCCTCAGTCAGGCACGGTAACACTTCGTAACGGCGGAAGTTTTGATGAATCAAAGTTCGACCGAGTATATATGAATCAGGATTGCGTATTGAGAAGCAATATCAATGCTGATGAGATCGAAGTATACGGTGCGGTATTGACTGTACCCAAAGACAGTGCCTATACGATAAATGCAGACGTAAATCTTGGCGGTTATATTTCCGGATCATATTATAAAAAAGGAACTCTTGAAATATACGGAGATCTCACAGTAAAGGGAGACGTGGACAGACTTGCAGATAGCTCCTATTATGATCTGAGGCTGTGTAACGATGATGCGATACTTAGACTTCACAAGGATCAGAAAATAGGTATTTCCGACACATCCTACGGTACGGTATCCTTTGAGGGAAAAGAAAAGCAGGAAATGACAGGCTCATATAAAAACGTTATCGTCACAAATCCCGAGGGTGTTGTTGGTGGTATCGTTCTTTCGGGATATTTCCAGCTTAATAATAATCCTCAGTCAGGCACGGTAACACTTCGTAACGGCGGATGTCTTGATGATTCAAAGTTCGACCGTGTATACGTGAATACGGATTACATGCTGAGAAGTAATATTAAAGCTAATGTGGTTGAAATATACGGCAAAAATCTGACTGTACCTCAGAATAGCTCTTATATTATTGACGGTGACGTTATTCTTGGGGGATATTTGAGTGGATCGTATTTTTATTACGGTACTCTCGATGTTGTTGGAGATCTTACCGTAACCGGCGATGTTAAACTCTCAGAGAATAACGTCTATGGTAAAATAGTAGCAACAAATAAAGACTCCGTTATACGTTTTGCAGGAGATGAAGCTCAGACTGTAGGATTGAATCTGAATGCTCAGAATGTGTTTATTGAAAATAAATCACAGGCAGGTGTTGCTTTTGAGAGGGAATTGACGGTTAACGTGCTGTTTGATCATAATAGAAACAACTACACTGTACACGGTAAAGGAGCTTTCAGAGACTATGATCACGACGGTCTTTCCGATGATACGGACCGTGTTCCCGAAGGTGCTCTGTGCGATCTTAACTGCGACGGATTTGTAAACAGTATTGATCTGAATATTTTATCAAGATTTGTATCGGGTACAGATGACGGAATGAACGTTGAGGAGAAGTGCATTAACGGAGATATCAATAGTGATGGAACTGTTAATGCAATAGATACC
>JAZRRC010000213.1:0-1755 GCA_045650355.1 Candidatus Avispirillum sp.
AACTCCTTGGCTCACAGAACGACATGGCTACGTCCGACTTGCCATACCCATACAAATGGTTGATACATCACATTTTACATAATTCATAGTATCATAAATAGCCATTCCCGCGGTAACAGATCCACCGGGGCTGTTTATATAGAAATCGATATCCTTGTCAGGATCCTGCGCCTCAAGAAAGAGTAACTGAGCAACTACCAAAGAAGCCGTTGTATCATTGACTTCGTCTGACAAGAATATTATTCTGTCATTAAGAAGTCTTGAAAAAATATCATAGGAGCGCTCACCGCGTCCGGTCTGCTCAACTACCATAGGTACGAGCGCATTGCGGATAATAGAGTTATCCATATTTGTGACCTCGCTTTCTTATAATGGAAAGTTTGCGCCGTGAAACATGATATTGTCCACGGCGCTACCTTTATGTTTGATTTTCGGAATTATTCCTCGGGTTTGATTTCCTCAGCCTCAGCTGCAGCCTCTTCAGCTGCGGGCTCTGCTGCCTTTTTCTTTCTGGGCTTTGCTGCCTTCTTGGGAGCCTTTACGTTCTCCTTTACAAGGTTCATAGCCTTTCTGACGATAACGTCTGCCTTAACCATTGCTTCGTCAACCATCTCTCTTACCTTATCAGCCTCAAGCTTATAGGTCTCTGCGATGAGATCGTATTCAGCTGCAAGCTCCTCCTCGGTAACCTCAATAGCCTCTGCAGCGGCGACTGCCTCGAGAGCGAGTCTTGCCTTTACCTGCTTTTCAGCCTGGGGTCTCATCTGCTCGCGGAGAGCATCAAGGGTCATACCGGTGTACTGGAGATAGGTTTTGAGATCGAGTCCGCTCTGGCGGAGTCTGTTATCGTAGTCACGGACATAGTTCTCGGTCTCGGCTTCAAACATAGCCTCGGGGATCTCTGCCTCGAGCTTTTCGATAAGAGCCTCGATGAGCTTTTCCTCAAACTCAGCGTCAGCCTTTGCCTCGTGTCTCTTCTCGATTTTTGCCTTGAGATCTGCGGTGTATTCAGCAAGGGTATCAAATTCGGATACGTCCTTTGCAAAATCATCGTCAAGAGCGGGAAGCTCTATCTTGGTAATAGCGTTTACGCGGCACTTGAAGCAAGCCATCTTGCCTGCAAGCTCCTCTGCGTGATAGTCTGCGGGGAAGGGAACGTTGACATCGAACTCATCACCGATCTTGTGTCCTGCAACCTGCTCCTCAAAGCCGGGAATGAAGGAGCCTGAGCCGAGCTTAAGGGAGTAGTTCTCGCCCTTGCCGCCCTCAAATGCAACACCGTCGATAAAGCCCTCGAAGTCGATCTTAGCAACATCGCCAATCTCAGCGGCTCTGTCATCCTCAACCTCAATCTCGCGGGAGTTTCTCTCGCGAATAGTCTTTATTTCGTTTTCAACCTCTTCGTCTGTAACCTTTTCGACATTTTTTGCTACCTCGAGTCCCTTATATCCCTCGATCTTGCACTCGGGCTTAACGGGAACGATAGCAGAGAGAACAAGGCCGTTCTCATCGATGGAAACGATATCGATCTCGGGCTGACCTACAGCCTCGATACCTGCTTCCTTGAGAGCTGCGGTATAGTTCTCGGGAATGAGGTCGTTGATAGCATCCTCATAGAAAACACCCTTACCGTACATCTTCTCTACGATAGCCTTGGGTGCCTTGCCCGCTCTGAAGCCGGGCACGTTGATCTTCTTTACCATTCTGCGATAAACCTTATCGCAAGCTGCGTCGAAGACTGCCTTTTCAACCGAG
>JAZRRC010000214.1:0-2427 GCA_045650355.1 Candidatus Avispirillum sp.
TGTTTGGTGCATAATTGAATTATAAAACCAAGCCAAACTAACAGCACCAAACCGGTTCAGAGCCCTGCTAAAAAATATGCCGAAGCGTAGGATTTTGTCGAAGTAATAAGTGACAGATAATAGCGAAAGAAAACCGCCCTCGGGCGGTTTTCTTCTTTATATATTCATTTCTTTCCGGGGCGGCTCAGGCGCTGTTTCTTTTCTCTCAGTCGCTTTTTTTCGTTGCGGTGGTTTTCCTTTTTTGCTCGCTTTTGGCGGAGCGCTGCCGTCAATTCCCTTCTCTTCTCGGAATCGGACAAGGTTCTTGTGCGGTCGATCATCTGGGGTAAAGCGGAAAATGCAAGAAGCAATGCTCCGCCGATGCCGTACAGTATTACAAATGCCTGTGAGGAGAATCCCTCAAAGACTGACCACGCAGACCATGCTGCCGTTACAAAAAGAGTGGTTATTCCCCACAGGGGAAGCACTACGGGAATTATGGGGCGAAGGGGGCTTTTCATCAATGATGAGAGGAATGTTATTGCAAGTCCTATAGCCACAATAACCGTTTCGATAACAGCATAAAGCACGAAGCTGTCTGCAATTACGGCTCTCACAGCGCCCTCAGCCTCACTGCCCGAAAGAAGGACAAAAAACAAAAGGCAGGACAGGCACATAAAAAGTGCGCCGAGAATACCTGTTATAATAAGAATTATCTTCGAAATCCTTGCATTTCTTTCGTCCAGAGAAATGCTGTATGAATAGAAGGCGTAGCCGAATATTATAAGGAGCAGGGCTCCCGTTAAAATCAAAAATCCCATTTTTCATCTCCTGAAGCGATGAGCGTTTTCTATATTTTACCACCTCTACCCTTTCTTTTCAACCATAACACCGCAAAATTTATACAACAAATTTTGCAATATTTTTTGAAATATACTTGCATTTTAATTTCATTTGTAGTATAATATCGGGGATAACGGCGGTGAAAATGAATTTTTCGCAGCTTTTAATTGCAAAAATAACATCAAAGGGAGTTTATATAAAATGAGCAGATATGAAAATATGGCAGCCTCTGAGCTCAACAGCGAGCTTTCCGAGGTAAAGGCAAAGCTCGCAGAGCTTTGTGCAAAGGGTCTCAAGCTTGACCTCACACGCGGCAAGCCCGGCAACGATCAGCTTGCACTTTCCGAGGATATGCTTACAGTTCTTTCCACTCGTGACGACTGCATCTGCGACAACGGCACAGACTGCGCAAACTACGGTATTCTCGACGGCATCCCCGAAGCAAAGAAGCTTTTCTCCGACCTTCTCGGCATTCCCGAATCCCGAATCATCGTTGAAGGTAACTCCTCTCTTAACATAATGTTCGATACTATTGCCCGCGCAATGCTCTTCGGCGTTTACGGCTCCGAAAAGCCTTGGGGTCAGCAGGGCGAGATCAAGTTCCTCTGCCCCAGCCCCGGATATGACAGACACTTCGCAATCTGCGAGACTATGGGCATCAAGATGATCCCCGTTGATATGACTCCCGCAGGCCCCGACATGGACACAGTTGAGCGCCTCGTTTCCTCCGATGCTTCAATCAAGGGTATCTGGTGCGTTCCCAAGTACTCCAATCCCGAGGGCTACACATACTCTGCAGAGACAGTTGAGCGCTTTGCAGCTCTCAAGCCTGCAGCGAAGGACTTCCGCATCTTCTGGGACAACGCATACGTTGTTCACGATCTTTACGATGAGAAGGACAGCCTTCTCGACATCTTCGAAGCATGCAAGAAGCACGGCACAGAGGACAGCGTTTTCTACTTCGCTTCCACATCCAAGATCGCATTCCCCGGCAGCGGCGTTGCTATCATCGCGGCAAGCGAGAACAACATCGCTCAGATCAAGCCTATTCTCGCAGCTCAGACAATCGGTCACGACAAGCTCAACCAGATGCGCCACGTTAAGTACTTCAAGAACGCTGAGGGCGTTCTCAACCACATGAAGAAGCATGCGGACATCATCCGTCCCCGCTTCGAGGCAGTAATCAATGCTTTCAGAAGCGAGCTTTCCGGCATCGCTACATGGACAGAGCCCAAGGGCGGTTACTTCATTAACCTTACAGTTCCCTGCGGCTGTGCAAAGAGAGTTTTCAATCTTGCAGCTGAAAACGGCGTTACACTTACAAATGCAGGCGCATCCTTCCCCTACGGAATCGACCCCTGCGACAGACACCTCCGTATCGCCCCCACATTCCCCTCCTTCGACAACCTTATTGCGGCACTTGAGATTCTTTGCCTCTGCGTTAAGGTAGCAGCAATTGAAAAAGAACTTAATAAGTAAACAAAGCACCCTTTGGGGTGCTTTTTTTAGTGATGTCTGCCCTGCGGGCAAGTGATGTATGCCTTCGGCAAGTTATATATCCCTTCGGGATGTGATATGTCCCCCGAAGGGGAACGTTAAGGAACG
>JAZRRC010000215.1:0-3222 GCA_045650355.1 Candidatus Avispirillum sp.
TCATCATGGGTGATACAAAGGGCGGCATCGGGGCTAACTACCACGGTACAACAATCGTTGCTCAGACTCTCCGTGGTCTCTGGCCCCAGATTAGAGAAAAGGCAGCTCACGAGGAGCTCTACAAGGTAGTTCCCGTTACTATCAACGACCTTGATGACTTCAAGGCTAAGATGATCGAGTACAACTCCGGCAACTACAAGACCTGCGGCTTCTGCCACGAGATCATCCTCATGAACTACGGCGGAATCCGTCTTACAAAGGAATTCCTTAACGCAGCTTACGCTCTCTGTAAGGAATACGATACTCCCACAATGTGCGACGAGATCCAGTCCTGCATGTGGTATGAGGGCGCATTCCTCTTCCGTCTCTACGGTCTTACACCTGACTTCTCCATCGTTGGTAAGGGCTTCCCCGGCGGTGAGTACCCTGCTTCCAAGATCATCACAAACGCTGACATGGATACTCTTAACCAGTTCGGCGCTCTCGTTACAAACGGTCAGGAGGAGCTTGCAGCACTTGCATACCTCATCACAATGACATTCATGAGAGCAAACGGCAAGATCGTTGCAGAGCTTGGCGCAAGATTTGACAAGGGTCTCAAGGCTATCGCTGAGAAGTACTCCGACAAGATCGTTTGCGCAGAGGGTCTTGACCACCTCGCAGCTCTCCACTTCCACACAGTTGACGCTGCAGCTGAGTTCGCAGGCAAGATGAAGAACGCTTGCATCGACTCCTCCGTAATGCTCTACAAGGCTAACTGCGTGCCCGCACTTCTCATGAAGCCTCCCGTAATCGCAAGCGAGGCTACTATCGACTACATCCCCAACACAACCGATACTCTCCTCGGCGAGTAATTTATAGCCTCCCTCCCCGAGGGAGGTGGCGCGGCGAAGCCGTGACGGAAGGAGTCCTCCCGTAAAGCTTAGACTTCATTAAATTTTGGCTTTGATTATAGCAATATAATTTTGCTTGAATTTACAGAGTCGTGCTGATACGCAGGCTCCTTCAGTCACCTTCGGTGGCCGGTCCCTCCCGGAGGGAGCCTATTTACTGTCCCAACTTCTATTTGCTAACATAAAGTATGTCTCTTAAATATAAATCCGGTCTTATACCACTTGCAAAAAATCTGAGAACCAATGCAACAAAGCAAGAAAAACATCTTTGGTATGACTTTTTGTCAAAGTATCCTGTTAGATTTCAAAGGCAAAAAGCTATCGATAAATTCATTGCCGATTTTTATTGTCACAAGGCAAAATTGGTAATTGAATTAGACGGCTCTCAGCACTATACTCCCGATGGTAAAGAACACGATGAATTTCGTACGGAAATTCTCGAAGGCTATGATTTATCTGTTATCAGATTTACAAACAAACAAATCAATGAAAATTTCGAAGGAGTCTGTAAATACATAGATTCAACTGTAAAAAAATTACTGTCTCCTGACTGAAATTTTTAGCATACTTAAAAAAAGGAATTAATTATGCTTGTTATCGGACTTGACGTCGGTACAACGGGCACGAAGGCTTGCGTCGTTGACAAAAACGGCAACACCCTCGGCTCAGGCTACCGTGAATACGCCCTCAAAAGCGAAGGCGGCAGAGTTACTCAGTCTGCTCCCGACTGGTGGGATGCGGCAGTTTATGCTATCCGCACAGCTACAAAGGACGTTGATACAAAGAAAATTGCGGCAATAAGCCTTTCAACTCAGGCAGCAAGTATGCTTTGCGCTGACCGTGACGGTGATGCGAAAAGCGAGGTCATCACATGGATGGATACCCGCTCCTCTATCGAGGCTGACGAGCTTTCCAATGCTATCGGCAAGGAAAACGTCTACAGAAAGAGCGGATGGCTTCCCACCCCTGTTCTTGACGCTGCAAAAATCCTCTGGATAAAGAAGAACAATCCCAACCTCTTTGCAAATACAGACTATTTCATCTCCACTCTTGAATATATGAACATGAAGCTCTGCAAGAAGTGCGTTATCGACCCCACCAACGCCGCAATGCGTCAGATGTTCAATATTGAAACAGGAGAGTGGGATAAGGAAATTCTTGATTATATCGGTATTGACGAGTCCCGTCTTCCCACAGTGCTTCCCATCGGCGCTGAGGTTGGCAGCCTCACTCCCGAGGCGGCTGAGGCTCTCGGACTTACAACAGACGTTAAGGTCTACAACGGTGCCCACGACCAGTACTGCGCATCTATCGGATGCGGTGCGGTTGATGCAGGCGATATGCTCCTTGCAACAGGCACAACGTGGGTAGTTCTGGGCATCACAGACAAGCCTCTTTATACAGAAAGCCATATCTCCCCCGGAATCCACGCCCTTCCCGGACGCTACGGTGCTCTTGCAAGCCTTGTAAGCGCAGGAAGCGCTCTCAACTGGTATCGCTCCATTATTGACGGCAATTTCCGTCTTATGGACGAGGAGGCAGCCAAGAGAATGGAAAGCGCAAAGGACCTTTTCGTTCTTCCCTACGTCTGCGGTGCAGGCTTCCCCCACAACCGCCCCGATATGAGAGGCGCAATGTTCGGACTTGATAAGGGTCATGACCGCTACGATATTGCAAGAGCTCTTATGGAGGGCGTTGCATTTGAGGCGGCAAGCGTGCTTTCACAGTTTAAGGAAAACGGCATGAATATCTCCACACTTATGATGACAGGTGGCGCTGCAAGAAGCGATCTCTGGTCTGAGATCGTGGGATACGTTACAGGCTGCGATATCTGGCGTATGCAGGAGCCCGAAACGTGCTGCATCGGTGCCGCAATGACTGCTGCAGTAGGAGCGGGAATCTTTAAAGATTACAACGAGTGCCGCTCTGTTATGGTAAAGCGTGAAAAGCTCATCCTCGATGACCCCGCAAAGAGAGAGTTCTACGTTGAAAAGGGCAAGAAATACACCGCCCTGGCAAATGCGCTTAAAGGAATAATGTAAATAAAAAAGCTACGGTTTTACCGTAGCTTTTTTATTTACATTATTTTTAAATTCGGGTTTGTCGAGCTGATGCAAACTAAAATTTGATATGTAAAGAGGCGATTCGCACCAAGTCCTTCCCCTCGCGGGCGTGAAGAAGTCCAAAACTTAAAACATCTGTGCCCGCTCTGTCAACGCACGAGGCGTTGACCTAAGTTAGTCCTTCCCCTCGCAGACGTGAAGAAGTCCAAAACTTAAAACATCTGTGCCCGCTCTGTCAACGCACGAGGCGTTGACCTAAGTTAGTC
>JAZRRC010000216.1:0-3231 GCA_045650355.1 Candidatus Avispirillum sp.
GCCTTGAATGCACCGAGAAGAGCTGCCATGGGCTTGCCCCAACGGGTTGCATCGCGACCGAGCTTTTCGAAGTATTCCTGGAATGTGAGGTATACTTCCTTGAATTCAGCACCGCTTGCCACGAGCTTTGCTACAGACTCAACTACTGCAAGATATGCACCGTGGTAGGGGCTCTTTTCTGTGATGAAGGGGTTATAGCCCCAGGACATGAAGGACACGTCATCTGTATGAGCCTTTTCAACGGAAACCTTATGAGCCATTGCCTGGATAGGTGTGAGCTGGTTCTTACCGCCGAAGGGCATGAGAACTGTGCCTGCGCCGATTGTGGAGTCAAATCTTTCGGAAAGGCCGCGCTTTGAGCACATATTGAGGTCATCAGCACAAGCCTTGAGATTTTCTGCAAATGTTCCCTCGATCTTCTTTGCAAAGGACTCGGGGGATGCTACTCTAACGTCGATATGCTTTTCAGCACCGTTGGAGTTAAGGAACTCACGGCTGATATCGCAGATAACCTTGCCGTTCCACTTCATTGTAAGTCTTGCGTCTTCCTTTACAACTGCAACGGGACGAGCCTGGAGGTTTTCCTCCTCAGCAAATGCGAGGAACTTTTCTACGTTCTCAGCTTCAATTACAACGGCCATTCTCTCCTGAGACTCACTGATTGCAAGCTCAGTACCGTCAAGGCCCTCGTACTTCTTGGGAACTGCATTGAGGTCGATATCAAGACCGTCTGCAAGCTCACCGATAGCAACGGATACACCGCCTGCACCGAAGTCGTCACATCTCTTGATAAGACGGGTTACTTCCTTACGGCGGAACATTCTCTGAAGCTTTCTCTCTTCGGGAGCATTACCCTTCTGAACCTCTGCACCGCAGCTTTCGAGGGATTCCTCTGTGTGGGACTTGGAGGAGCCTGTTGCACCGCCACATCCGTCACGGCCTGTGCTGCCGCCGAGAAGAACGATTACGTCACCGGGGCAGGGACGCTCACGGCGAACGTTCTCTTCGGGAGCTGCTGCGATAACAGCACCGATCTCCATTCTCTTTGCTGCATAGCCGGGATGATAGATCTCATCAACGATACCTGTTGCAAGACCGATCTGGTTACCGTAGGAGGAGTATCCAGCAGCTGCAGTTGTTACGATCTTACGCTGGGGAAGCTTACCCTTGATAGTCTCGGAAACGGGCTTGAGGGGGTCTGCCGCACCTGTTACTCTCATTGCGGCATATACGTAGGAACGACCGGACAGGGGGTCACGGATAGCACCACCGATACATGTTGCCGCGCCACCGAAGGGCTCGATCTCTGTGGGGTGGTTATGTGTTTCGTTCTTGAAGAGGAGGAGCCACTTCTCGGGCTTGCCGTCTACTTCAATATCGATCTTTACTGTACAAGCGTTGATCTCCTCGGACTCATCAAGCTTCTCAAGCTTGCCTTCCTTCTTGAGGTAGCGAACTGCAAGAGTTGCGATGTCCATAAGGCATACGGGCTTTGTTCTGCCAAGCTCCTTACGGGTATCGATATACTCCTCGTAGGCCTTCTGGATAAGAGAGTCCTCGAATGTTACGTTATCGATTGTTGTAAGGAATGTTGTGTGACGGCAGTGGTCGGACCAGTATGTGTCGATCATGCGGATCTCTGTGATTGTGGGATCACGCTTCTCTGTGAGGAAGTACTCCTGGCAGAATGTGATATCGTCAAGATCCATTGCAAGGCCGTAGGACTTAACGAAATCTGCAAGACCGTCACGGTCAAGCTTTGTAAAGCCGTCAAGTGTTGCAACCTCTGTGGGGATCTCATACTCGATTGCAAGAGTTTCGGGCTTTGAAAGTGCAGCCTCTCTTGCCTCTACAGGGTTAATAACGTACTTCTTGATCTCTGCGATCTCGCCCTCGGAAAGGTTACCGTAAAGAGCGTACACCTTCGCACTTCTTACTGTGGAACGCTCACCCTGGGAGATGATCTGGATACACTGTGCCGCAGAGTCTGCTCTCTGGTCAAACTGACCGGGAAGGAACTCTACTGCAAAAACGTATGCGCCCTCGAGAGCGGGCTCTTCGCATACTGTATCGAGCTGGGGCTCGGAAAATACTGTCTTTTTAGCATACTCAAAAAGGTCTGCCTCGATGTTTTCCGCATCGTATCTGTTGATAACACGAACGTCTGTAAGAGCCTCGATGCCGAGAAGTGTACGTGCATCGGAAAGGAGGGCCTTAGCCTCGTGAGCAAGCTCTTTTTTCTTTTCTACAAAAACTCTGTATACCATACTTGGTTACCTCACTATCTTATGCCTTGAGCGCGCGCTGACCGATATCTGTACGGTAGTATGCGTTTTCAAAGCTGATTTTATCTACAAGTGCGTATGATGCGTCGATCGCATCCTTAAGAGTATCGGCAATCTCAACAGCGCCGAGAACTCGGCCTCCTGCTGTTACTACCTTGCCGTCCTTGAGAGCTGCGCCCGCAACGTATACCTTATCGGAAATCTCTGCGGGGATAGTGATCTCAAAGCCCTTATCATAAGCCTCGGGATAGCCCTTGGATGCCATGATTACACAGCAAGCACTCTTATTTGCAAATTTAACCTCTGTCTCGGAAAGTTTTTCCTCAGTTACAGCCTGCATAACTGTGAGAAGATCGCTTTCGAGGAGGGGGAGAACTACCTGAGTTTCGGGGTCACCGAAACGGCAGTTATATTCGATAACCTTGGGGCCCTTTTCGGTGATCATAAGACCGAAATAGAGACAGCCCTTGAACGTTCTGCCCTCTGCATTCATTGCGTTGATTGTGGGAAGGAAGATCTCCTTCATGCAACGCTCTGCAATATCGGCAGTATAGTAGGGGTTGGGAGCGATAGTGCCCATGCCGCCTGTGTTGAGGCCTGTATCATTATCGCCTGCACGCTTGTGGTCCATGGAGGAGATCATGGGAACAACGCACTTTCCGTCTGTGAAGGAAAGAACGGATACCTCAGGTCCCTCAAGGAACTCTTCGATAACAACAGTCTTGCCGCTGGCACCGAACTTGCCGTCTGCCATCATTTCGCGAACTGCGCTGTAAGCTTCCTCTCTTGTCTGGCAGATGATAACACCCTTACCGAGTGCAAGACCGTCTGCCTTGATAACTGTGGGGATAGGAGCAGTTTCAAGATACTTGAGAGCCTTCTCCATATCGGAGAATACCTCAAACTCCGCTGTGGGAATTGAGTACTTCTTCATAAGGTTCTTTGA
>JAZRRC010000217.1:0-1965 GCA_045650355.1 Candidatus Avispirillum sp.
CCTCTGTGCTGCAGCAGACATCCTCCGCGGCAAGTCCGTCGGCGCTGACAAGTTTGCTCTCTCCGCATACCCTGCAAGCCAGCCCGCATTCGTAAGAATGATCGAGACAGGCACAGCAGCTGACCTTATGAAGGCAGGCGCAACACTCAGAACAGCATTCTGCGGTCCTTGCTTTGGCGCAGGTGACGTTCCTGCAAACGGCGGTCTTAGTGTCCGTCACTCCACAAGAAACTTCCCCAACCGTGAGGGTTCAAAGCCCGGCGAGGGTCAGTTTGCATCCGTTGCTCTCATGGACGCTCGTTCCATTGCAGCAACAGCGGCAAACGGCGGTCTTCTCACAGCGGCAACAGAGCTTGACGTAGAGTACACAACTCCCGACTACAAGTTCGATACAACAGTATACGAAAACCGCGTATGGTTCGGCTACGATAAGCCCGATACATCCGTTGAACTCCAGATGGGTCCCAACATCAAGGATTGGCCCAGAATGAAGGCTCTCCACGATAACCTCGTTCTCGGTGTAGCTTCAGTTATCGACGATGACGTTACAACAACAGACGAGCTTATCCCCTCCGGTGAGTCCTCCTCCTACCGCTCAAACCCCTACCGTCTCTCCCGTCTCACCCTTTCCAGACGTGACCCCGAGTACGTAGGCCGTGCTGATAAGGTTGCAGCTATCGCAAAGAAGACATACGGCGAGGAGTTTGACGCCACTCTCGATATCGCAGAGGGCGAGGACAGCATGAAGGCTGCAATTGCAGCAGTTGAGGCTACAGCAGGCGCACTCGAGGGCACTACAGGCATCGGAAGCCTTGTTTGCGCAGTTCGTCCCGGCGACGGAAGTGCAAGAGAGCAGGCAGCATCCTGCCAGAGAGTTCTCGGCGGTTCTGCTAACATAGCCCGTGACTACGCTACAAAGCGCTATCGCTCAAACCTCATCAACTGGGGTATGCTCCCCCTCACCTGCCCTGAAATGACTATCGGCAAGAACGAGGGTACAGCAGAGGGCGAGATTCTCTGCGGCGACTGGGTAGTTATCCCCGGCATCCGTGCAGCGATCGCTGCCGGCGAGTCCGAGATCAAGGGTTACCTTGCAAAGAAGGACGGTACAGTTCATACATATAACTTCTCCCTCGGCGCACTTACAGATGACGAGAGAAAGATCATCCTCGCAGGCAGCCTTACAGGAAGAGCTGTTGAGGAAAAGAACGAGAATAAGTAATAAAAAAGGAATCCGCAAAAGCGGATTCCTTTTTGTTTTCAAAATTATTTCTTTTTCTTTCTGTTTTCATATTCTTCAAGAGATACGGGAACAGCGCTCGCAGTTTCCCACATATGCTTATCAAGCGTATAACGACTGATCGTTATATTTCGTTGATATAAAGCCTGACGCTTGAGAAATATAAAGCATCCCCGATCATACTCTTCTATCGTCATAGAGAAATAACCCTCTGAAGCAAAAGCCTTCACTTTTAAGGTCATTGACGGTCGGTCGAAAACAGAATAAGTCTTTGACGAATAATCACTGTGAGACAGACTTTCAATCAGCTCGTTTCTTGACATATCGGTGTGATAGCAATATTTATGTTCTGTAACGTCTGTTTTTTCCAACTCGAGGTTTCGGGGGATTTTCGGTTTTTTATGGGTAGCTTTGCTCTTGAAATTGCGTATTATAAGGAAAATTATAAAGGGAGAAAGTAAAATCAGCAGAACAAAACGAACAAAGCATGAAAACAGCATAAGCTTCAATAAGAACTTCATTTTTACACCTCCCGCTGAATTTTCCAAATAAATTATACCATTATTCTCCGTCAAACTCAACAGCAACATTTTTATATAGTCTTCAAAGTTGGGGTTAGAAGGAATTTGGAATCTATAAATAGGCAAATAAAAGAATCAATTCGCACCAAAGTCTTCCCCCATGATTCGGGGGAAGGTGTCACTATGCACTTGCGTAGGATTTAA
>JAZRRC010000218.1:0-6523 GCA_045650355.1 Candidatus Avispirillum sp.
CTCACAGAACGACATGGCTACGATCCGACTTGCCCGAAAAGGATCCGAGAGATATTGCGGCTGCAAAGAAGCAGAAATCAGCCTCCTATCCCAAGTGTCAGCTTTGCTCTGAGAATGCAGGTTTTGCAGGAAACACAAATCACCCTGCAAGGCACAACCTTCGTCCTGTGCCCATTATTGTAGGCGGACAGGAGTGGGAAATGCAGTACTCCCCTTACGGCTACTACAACGAGCATTGCATAGCTTTTAACTGCGAACACATTCCTATGGTCATAGACTCTGCGGTATTCAAAAAGCTCTTTGATTTTATAGATACCCTTCCTCACTATTTTGTAGGCTCAAATGCAGACCTCCCGATCGTAGGCGGTTCAATTCTTTCTCATGAGCATTTCCAGGGAGGAAAATATACCTTTGCAATGGAAAAAGCAGAGATCGAGCGTTACTTTGTAATTGATAAGTATCCTGCTGTCAAAGCGGGGGTTGTAAAGTGGCCAATGTCAGTCGTAAGGCTCTCTTCCAAAGACAGATCGGAGCTTGAAAAATGCTGTGATCTTGTTCTTTCAAAGTGGAGAGAATACAACGATACATCGGCGCTGATCTTTTCCGAGACTGACGGCATTCCTCACAATACCGTCACTCCCATCGCAAGGAAACACGGTGATGAATACATATGTGATCTTGTTCTTAGAAATAATTTCACAACCGCAGAAAGACCCCTCGGAATATACCATCCCAATCCTTCATTGCACCATATTAAAAAGGAAAACATCGGACTTATAGAGGTTATGGGACTGGCTGTACTTCCTTCAAGACTTGCAAAGGATATAGGAATGCTTGAAAGCGCTATGCTTAAAGGCGAAAACCTTGTAGCAATTCCCGAGATTTGCGGTCATGCAAAGTGGGCCGCGGAGGTTCTTGAAAGACATCCCGAATTCTGTAAAGAAAATGCGAGAGAGATTATTGAAGAAGAAATAGGAATGGTATTCCTTCAGGTTCTTCTTGATGCAGGTGTTTTCAAAAGAGATATAAACGGTAAATGTGCGTTCGAAAGATTTACCGAATATATAAATAATTAATTTAACAGAAAAAGGAGACAGTTATGGAACAGAAAAAGTACTTGAAATGGTATCATAAGGTAGGCTATGGTGCCGGTGACATTGCAGGAAATTGTGTATATGCACTCTTAACTGCATTTATGATGATCTATCTGACCGATACGGTCGGACTCAGTATGGGTATCGTAAGTACATTGATCGCTGTATCAAAGATATTCGACGGTGTATCCGATTTCTTCTTCGGCAGAATGATCGATAAGACACACACCAAGATGGGTAAGGCACGCCCCTGGATGCTTTGGCCCTATATCGGTTGTGCAGTCACTCTTGTTGCCTGCTTCTCAATTCCCACAAGCTGGGGACAGACAGCACAGTATATCTTCTTCTTCCTCGCTTACACACTTCTTAACGCAGTATTCTTTACTGCAAACAACATTGCATACGCGTCTTTAACTGCGCTGATCACAAAGAACACCAGTGAGCGCGTACAGATCGGTTCATTCCGTTTTATCTTTGCATTTGCAACAAAGATCGTTATTGAGGCAGTTACAATTTCTGCTGTAGCTTGGCTTGGCGGCGGCGTTTTCGGTTGGAGAATGATCGCTATTATCTTTGCAGTTCTCGGTCTTATTACAAACACATTATCCGTATTCTCCGTGAAGGAGCTTCCCGAGGATGAGTTTAAGGAAAGCGAAAAGACTGAAGAAAATAAGCTTACTTTCCTTCAGTCCTTTAAGGTGCTTCTCAAGAATAAGTACTATATCTTCATTTGCATCAGCTATATTCTCACTCAGCTCTACGCATCCGTAATCGGTATGGGTACCTACTATGCTAAGTATATCCTAGGTAATGAGGAGATCTTCAGCACCTTATCTCTCGCAATTAACATAACAATGGTAGTAGCACTTACCGTTCTTCCCTTCGTAATTAAGAAACTCGGCGGCATGTATAAGCTCAATATCTGGGGCTATGTGCTTGCAGCTTTGGGAAGAGTTGGAGTTATGGTTGCAGCCTATATGGGCAGCCTTCCTATGATGCTTGTATTCACTGCTGTTGCAACACTGGGTATTGCTCCTCTCCAGGGTGACCTTAATGCATTGATCGCATGCTGCTCTGAGCACACCACTCTTACTACAGGCTATAGACTTGAGGGTATGATGTATTCCTGCTCCTCTCTCGGCCTCAAGATCGGCGGTGCACTCGGTACTGCGATCAGCGGTTGGCTTCTTGCAGCTGCAGGCTACGTTGAAAATGCAGCAGTACAGACTCCTTCTGCCGTTAATATGCTCAACTTCCTTTATCTGTGGATGCCTGTAATCCTCTGCGCAGCAGTAGCACTTCTCCTTATTTTCCTTCGTGTAGAAAAGGCAAATAAGGATCTTCTCAAAGAAAAAGAAGCAAACGAAGAAAACGTAGAAAATATTTCCGTAGAAGCATAAGGAGATACAGCAATGAAAGAATTTCAGAGATTTGACAGAATAGGCACAACTCCTCACAGAAGCTATTATATTCCTTTTGCAGAAGAGGATGCAGTGCGCACAAAGCACGGTATCCTGGACCGTACATCCAGTTCAAGATTTACTTCTCTTGACGGTGTTTGGCAGATCAAGCAGCTTGATCACGTAGAGGATTTTGCTGTTAATGAAATGCTTGGCGAATCAATCCCTGTTCCTTCTTGCGTCCAGATGCACGGATACGATAATATTCAGTATCTTAACATCCGCTATCCTTTCCCCGTAATGCTTCCTCATCTTCCTTATGAAAATCCCTGCTGGCATTACCGCCGTACTTTCAATATCAAGAAGCAGAAGGGTGAAAGATACTATATCAACTTCGAGGGTGTAGACAGTGCTTTTTACGTTTACATTAACGGAGAATTCAAGGGGTATTCTCAGATTTCCCATGCAACAAGCGAGTTTGATATTACAGATCTTGCAGTAAACGGAGAGAACACCATAGACGTTCTTGTTCTCAAATGGTGTATTTCCACATATCTTGAGTGTCAGGATAAGTTCCGCTTCTCCGGTATCTTCCGCAACGTTTATATGCTGACCCGTCCCGAGAGACATATATCCGACTATAAGATCGAGACCTATATTGACGGTGAAAACGGTACTCTTAAGTTCGTTAACGAAAGCGACGTTGATGCTGTATTGACTCTTGAAGGCATGGAAATTACCGTTCCCGCAAAAGAGACAGGCTATATAACTGTAAACAATGCCAAGCTTTGGACAGCGGAAGAGCCTAACCTTTATAAACTGGTGATCCGTTCCTGCGGTGAGAAGATCATCGAAAGCATCGGCTTCAGAGTTGTTTCCATCGACGGTAAGGTATTTAAGATCAATGGCGTTCCCGTAAAGCTCAAGGGCGTAAACAGACATGATTTCCATTGCGAAACTGCGGCAACTGTAAGCCTTGAGGATATGGCAAAGGATATCCACCTTATGAAGGAGCTGAACGTTAACGCCGTTCGTACCTCTCATTACCCCAACAGCCCCGAATTTTATATGCTCTGCGATACTTTCGGTATCTACGTAATGGACGAGGCTGACCTTGAAATGCACGGCGCATGCAGCCGAGACGGCAGATACGATATTCCACTTTGGGAAGAATATGCAGAAAACGAGTTCTTCACACCCGGAATCACTGACAGACACGTGGCTCTTGTTGAGCGTGATAAGAACCGTCCCAGCGTAATCATTTGGTCTCTCGGTAATGAAAGCTCCTTCGGTAAGGCATTCTTTGACGGAGCTAAATATATTAAAAACAGAGATAACACAAGACCTATCCACTACGAGGGACTTCAGAACGCAGATCCCAAGTATTATTATACCGACATGGTAGATATGGTCAGTATGATGTATCCTTCCTTCGAAAAGATACGTGAAGATGTGCTGGATAATCCCGAGGAAACCAGACCCTTCGTGCTTTGTGAATATACTCATGCAATGGGTAACAGTTGCGGAGATATCGCAGAATATTGGGATATGATCTACAATAACGAGCAGATGATGGGCGGATTTGTTTGGGAATGGGCTGACCACGGTATCAAGACTGAAAAGGGATTCCTCTACGGCGGAGATTTCAAGGAGCCCGAACATGACGGAAACTTCTGTGCAGACGGACTTTTGACACCTGACAGAAAGATCAAGTCAAATGCGCTTGAAATGATGGCTGTATACGGCGGAAAGACAAAGTCTGAGGTTTGCCCTGTGGAAATTCCCGTCAGCACATATAAGTTCTCCTCTGCAATTGCTATTGAGGTAGACGAGCATACAGGCGAGATCACTTCCATCAAGGCAGACGGTAAGGAGATACTTCGCACTCCCATGCATTTCAATATTACACGTTATACCGATAATGACCGTGATCTCGTTCCTCATTGGATAGGAAGATGCCATCTTGAAGCTTGCAAGCCTCACATCTTCTCCTGCGAGAAGAACGACAATTCTTATAAGTTCAAGGGTTGCCTTGCAGCAAACTGTCTCATGCCTGCTGCTGAATTCGAGCTTCTTTATGAGGTTACGGGTAACGTTCTTACTGCAACTGTTGAATATAAGCTTGCAGATTACGTTGAAAACTTCCCCCGTTTCGGCGTAGAGTTCGGTGTTGATAAGGCTCACGGTAACTTCTCATACGTAGGCTTCGGTCCCACAGAAAGCTATGTGGATAAGCACGTTGCCTGTGAGTACGGATATTACGTAAGCTCTGCTGAGGAAAACTATGACTACGAGTATATCAGACCTCAGGAATCAGGAAGCCACTATGCTTGTAAATATATGGCTGTTAAAGATCTGTTCAAGGTAACAGCCGAGCTTCCTTTCTCATTCTCAGTAAATCCCTTTACAACCCAGCAGCTGCGCGAAACGCTCCACTCATTTGAGCTTTGTGAAAACGATTTTGTCAACGTATGTATTGACCTTGCAATGCGCGGTGTCGGATCACACTCCTGCGGTCCCGATCTTCCCGCTGATTACGAGATCCCCAAGACTTACAAGAATACATTCAAGTTCACATTCTGATTTGTGATATTCAGTTATTAAAAATTCTGAGGCACCGAAACATCGGTGCCTCAGAATGAAAAGCAATTGTTCTATGAAACTATGTTAGGGAGGTATAAATATGGAACCGATCTACGTAACAGGCCACCGAAATCCGGATACTGATTCCATTGTGGCGGCCATCGCTTATGCATCTTTAAGAAATGCACTTGGAGACAGAGAATATACAGCCGCTTGTCTCGGCCGTGTATCAGATGAAACCCAATTGGTTTTAAACCGTTTCGGATATGAACCTCCCACACTTATTACAAACGTTTATACTCAGGTAAAGGACCTGGAATTTGACAGACCTCCGATTCTGAGTGCAGCCGTTACAGTTGACAGAGCTTGGAATGCTTTGCAGGAGCGAACTGAGCTTCGTGCAATACCCGTAGCCAATGATGACGGAACCTTGCAGGGAATGATCTCCCGCGAAGATATTGCAAGCTATAATATGGAGCTTAACAATTCATGCTTTTTGAATGACGTTCCCCTTTTTAATATTTTGTCAGTGCTTGAAGGTAAGGTTATCAATGAGGCGGGTGAATACGTAGATGCGGTGTCGGGAGAGGTAGTTCTCGGTATCCCTGAGAGCAGATGCACTGTGATGTTTTCAGAAAGCAACTGCGTTGTTATTTGCGGAAATCAGCCCAATATGATACGCAGAGCGCTTGAACAGAACGTAAACTGCCTGATACTTTGCAGAACAGAACTCAGCCAAGAGCTTTTAGACATAAAGACTTCTACTTGCATTATATATACCCCGTACGATGCGTACAAAACAACAAGACTTCTTTTCCAGGCTACTCCCATAGGAAGAATATGCAACACAAAGGATCTTGTCTGTTTTCACTTGGATGACAGGATCGATCATGTTAAGGAAGTGGTTTGGGAGTACAGAAAGCCCTGCTATCCTATATTAGATGAAAACGAGAAGATCGTCGGTATTCTCACTAGATATCACTTGCTTCGCCCCAAGAGAAAGCGTGTTGTTCTCGTAGATCACAATGAGGCATCACAGTCCGTACCGGGACTTGAGGAAGCTGAGATCTTGGAGATCATCGACCATCACCGACTGGCAGATATACAGACAAGTAACCCTATTTTTGTAAGAAACGAGCCTGTTGGATCCACAAATACGATCATTGCCTCAATGTTTCAGGACAAGGGAATTATGCCCTCCGAAAAGCTTGCTGGAATGATGGCGGCGGCGATCTTATCCGATACGGTAATGTTCAAATCTCCCACGTGTACCCTTCGAGATGTTCGTACTGCGGAAAGAATGTCACGAATTGCAAACGTTTCTTTGGAAGAACTGGGTAAAGAAATTTTTTCTGCATCCGTGGAAGGAAAGCCTGCAAAGGAATTGCTTTATACAGACTATAAGGAATTCCATATTGCGGGTCATGACTTGGCGGTCTCTCAGGT
>JAZRRC010000219.1:0-4452 GCA_045650355.1 Candidatus Avispirillum sp.
GGATGCTTCTTTCCTTGAGATAGCCTGCAATTCTTTGGAGAGAGTCAAGGTCGGTGTTAACGATGACCTCTCGGGGAGAATACGTTGCAAGCTCGGTAAGAAGATCACTTTCTGCGCTGTCGCCCTCAAAGGAGGTGGCTCTCATTTCAGCTGTGGAAATGTCCGCAAAGCAAACGCCCACACCGTCCTTTGTAACGTAGAGGGATGCAAGATAATTGTTTCTCTGCTCGGAGAGAAGGTCTGCCTCGATAACGGTGCCGGGGGTGATAACGCGGATAACCTCTCGCTTCACAAGTCCCTTTGCCTGAGCGGGGTCCTCTGTCTGCTCGCAGATAGCAACCTTATAGCCCTTTGAAATAAGCTTTCCTATATAGCCCTCGGAGGAGTGGAAGGGAACGCCGCACATGGGCGCTCTCTGCTCTTCTCCGCAGTCTCTTCCCGTCAGGGTAAGCTCAAGCTCCTTGGATGCTATTTGAGCATCCTCGAAGAACATTTCGTAAAAGTCGCCGAGACGGTAGAAAAGAATATGGTCGCGGTACTGATCCTTTATCTGGAAGTACTGCTGCATCATTGGCGTAAGTGCCATAAATTTAACCTAACCTTTTAATAATTAATGGCAGCCGGAGCAGGTGGAGCAATCGTGTGTGCAGCCGGAGTTGGGGCGCTTGCCTGTGAGGTGGAACTCCATTTCCTCGTAGATTGCCTTGTAGTATGCCTCGTATTCGTCGCTTGCTTCCTTGAATGCAACGTAGAGGGGATTTTCGATGATAGCTGTGTAGATCTCGTTGAGTCTGCCCTGAATAGCATCGATGATGGAGTCATCGCGCTCGTCCTTTGCATAAAGCTCAGTGAGAGCTGTCTGCTGAGCCTGATACTCGATAAGGAGAGTGCTGATCTCAGGGTTCTCGGAGTATGCTCTTCCTGCCTCGTTTACTGCAACGTAGCGGGGGTCGTTCTTCATAAGGTCGCAGAGGTTCTTAACTGCAACAAGTACTTCTTCATTCATAATCATGGTTTTTATTTCCTTTCGGGTGGTTATAATTTTTTATTTTATACGATCTCGCCCATAAGGGAGAAGAGATCGCTTTTTGTGATCTTAACGTTGACGAACTGTCCGATAAGGGATTCGTCACCTGCAAAGTGAACGGGGCGGGGAGTGTCGCCGCGGCCTGTCATCATTCCTGCATCTGTTTTGGAAACCTCCTCGCAAAGTACCTTCATGGTTCTGCCAACGAATCTTGCGTTTCTCTTTGCGGTGATGGTGTCCTGAAGGGCGAGAAGACGTGCATAGCGGTCGTTTGCAACTGCACGGTCTATCTGGCAGTCAAGACGGGCTGCGGGTGTACCCTCACGGGGGGAGTAGATGAAGGAGAAGATCATATCGTATTCAACCTCGGAGAGAAGGGAGAGGGTGTCCTCAAACTCTTCGTCTGTTTCGCCGGGGAATGCTACGATAATATCCGATGTGATGCTCACGTCGGGAACTGCAGCCTTCAGCTTTTTGATAATGGAGAGATATTTCTCTCTTGTATATTTTCTGTTCATGGCGTCGAGAACGCGGTCAGAGCCTGACTGAACGGGAAGATGGAAGTGCTTGACTATCTTTTCTTCCTCTGCCATTGCGGCGATAAGCTCGTCGGAGGCATCCTTTGGATGGCTTGTCATAAACCTCAGTCTGAAATCGCCCTCGATCTTGCATATCTCTCGCATCAGCTGTGCGATAGACATACCGCCGAGATCTTTTCCGTAGGAGTTTACGTTCTGACCGAGAAGGGTGATGTCCTTGGCTCCTGCCTCGATAAGCTGTCTTGCCTCGGCGAGAATATCCTCGGGGCGGCGGCTTCTTTCTCTGCCGCGAACGTAGGGTACGATACAGTAGGAGCAGAAGTTGTTGCATCCGTACATAATGGAGAGCCACGCCTTGTAGGGTGCTTCATTATGGAAGGGAATACCCTCTGCAATACCGAAGTTATCGCTGAGGACAAACTTTCTCTTCTGACCCTTGACTGCACCGAGAATGAGAGAGGGCACGGAGTGGATAGCGCCCGTATCAAAGGTGAAGTTAACGTAAGGGTTGGAATTCTTGATCTTGTCCGCGCGGTGCTTCTGAGATACCATACAGCCGCCGATACCGATGATAACACGGGGATCGAGAGCCTTGATATGCTTTGTTTCGCCGATAATGGAGAGCGCCTTTTTCTCCGCGTGCTCACGGATAGCGCAGGTGTTGAAGAGGATGATCTTTGCCTTTTTGATATCGTCTGTGGGAACGTATCCGCAAAGGCGGCAGATTCCCGCAAGGCGCTGACTGTCCGCTTCATTCTGCTGACAGCCGAAGGTTTCTATATAATAGGTGGGTTCTTCGTCAAATATTTTTGAAAGCTCTGCCTTGACCTTATGGCAGGCGGAGATCTCGTTTGCTACTTCCTCGGAGGAAATACGCCTTGTTTCATTTACCATTTTGTTGACCGTTCTTTTCTTTGTTTTTTGCTTCGATTATTTTGTTATAGAGCATGATTCCGCCGATGCTGACTATACCCACTGCAATGAATACAGCGATGGAGTGGAGATACTGTCCCTCTGCAAGAGTGCCGCCAACGTAAGTGGAGGAGATAACGGAGGGAATTCTCGCAATTGCGGAAATCACTATAAATCGCACTGTACTTATGCCCGAAAGAGGTGAAAAATATGTGAGCACGTCCTTCGGTGTGCCGGGTATGAACATGAGAAGGAATATAAAAATATCTCTTTTTGAGGGATCCTTCAAAAATTTCAGCCTTGCATATGCATCAGAGCCTATAACCCTCAAAACAAGATTTTTGCCGAGAATCTTCACTAAAAGGAAGATTATGAGCGAGCCTGTGCCGATTCCGGCAAGGCAGAGAAGAGTGCCGCCAAAAGTGCCGTATAGAGCGCCTGCAGCAATTTCGATGGGCTCACCGGGAATAAACGCAAGGATGACCTGTGCTGTCTGGATAAGGAACATAAAAAATATTCCGAAAGCACCGAGGGATGAGACGTATTCCTTTATATATTCGATTACGTTATTAAGCCCGTACTTTTTTATGCATAGGATGACCGCAGCGCATATTCCTGCCATAATGAAAAATCCCAGGCAGAGAAGCACTATTTTCAGCACAGAGGATGCTTTTTTTGTCATTCTTTTTCGTCAGTTGTAATAGGTGTATAGAGATTGTCCGACTTTGCGTTTCTTGTAAACACCTCTTTGCCGTCCTTTTTCAGAATAACTGCTTCAAACTGAAGCTCGTCTCTGTCATAAAGCACGGGAATTGAGCCTGAGCCGTGGGCATAGCCGACAGAGGCTATAACTGCGGCAATTCTTGCATCAGAGGAGTAAACTGCGATATGCTGAACGTCTGTGTCGATAACACCGTCGGAAAAATCGTAGGATTTTCCGAAATCTGCGGAAACAAGAGCAACGTAGCCTTCGGTAATATTAAAAATTCCGTCTGCGCCGTTACCTATTTCAACGGTAAAGTGCTCTCCGTCAGGCTTCTTTCCGAAGACGCCTGCGATACCGTTAAAGCTGACGGTGCCGTATGCGGAGGAGCTTTTTTCAAGAAAATCACAGGCAGCGTCAAGAGCATATCCGTCGCAAAGTGCGCCGAGATCGATCTTTGCTGCAGGGTCGGACTTGACTACAGACTTTGTTGAAAGCTCAAACTTGTCAGCTCCGATATGAGAGAGGGCTTCTGTAAGCTCCTGCTCTGTGGGAGCACTGCCCTTGTTGAGAAGGGCGGTAAGAGAGCCGCCGCAGGGCTCATAGAGTCCGCCGCAGTTTTCGCTGAGCTTCAGCGCATATTTTATTTCTGTAATAAGCTTTTTGTCAACGTCAAAAATAGTTTTTGCATCGGCATTTATTGCAGAAATATTGCTTTTTGCATCTGCTGAGAGAAAATCATAAGCTTTGGAAAAAGCCTCGTATGCACCCTCGTATATCTGCTCAAGCTTTTTTTCGGAAATAGCATTGCCATCCTTGTCCGCTCTTCGGAGAGAAACAGAGAATCGGCCGTTGCCATCTCTTTTTGTTCTTGTGAAATATCCTTCCTCTACAGGCGCTGAGCTGCATGAGACCAGGGGGAGGATAATAAGGAGTAATGCCAGTATCAGTGAAAGGATCCTTTTCATAAATACCTCGCATCTAAAAAATATATATTCATTATATTATACTCCGAAAGGGCTGTAAAGTCAAGAAAAGGCAGTGATTTAGGGAGATAAATTGCGATTGTGGCAATACTTGACAAACCGTTATATATGTGTATAATTGAGTTATAAATAATCTATGGAAATATGGTGGCTTTATGAAAAAGATAAGTTTGCTTCTTGCTTTATGCATTTTGTCAATGGCTATGTTTACTGCCTGCTCTGATAAATTTGCTTCTACGGATATTGACGACTACAGATCCTACATCAGTAAGGTTGTAGGTGCTG
>JAZRRC010000220.1:0-5805 GCA_045650355.1 Candidatus Avispirillum sp.
TTTTCTTTTTTTTGAAGTTTCTTTGATACTTTCTTTACAAAGAAAGTATCAAGCCGTCTCTTTATCGAGCAACCTCTTCCATGATGAATGCTTCGAGGATGTCGCCTTCTTTGATGTCGTTGAACTTCTCAAGGCCTACACCGCACTCGTAGCCCTGCTGTACTTCCTTAGCATCGTCCTTAAATCTCTTAAGAGAGGAGATCTTATCCTCATAGATAACGATACCGTCACGTACTACACGGATCTGTGCATGGCGGGCGATGTGACCGTCCTGAACGTAGGAGCCGGCAATTGTACCAACGTTGGGTACACGGATTGTCTGACGAACCTCAGCATGGCCGAGAACCTTTTCAACAAACTCGGGAGCAAGCATACCCTTCATAGCTGCGGAGATCTCTTCGATACAATCGTAGATTACGCGGTATGTGCGTACGTCAACCTCCTGACGCTCAGCAGAGTCGATAGCGCCCTTATCGGGACGAACGTTAAAGCCTACGATGATAGCGTTGGATGCTGCTGCGAGCATTACGTCACCCTCGGTGATACCGCCTGCTGCAGAGTGGATAACGCGAACCTTAACCTCGTCGTTGGAGAGCTTCTCGAGGGACTGCTTAACAGCCTCGGCAGAACCGCCAACGTCAGCCTTAACGATGATGCTGAGCTCCTGAACACCTTCCTTGATCTGAGAGAAGAGATCCTCGAGGTTAACCTTTGCGTTAGCCTTGAATTCCTCCTCCTTAGCTCTCTCACGGCGCTGCTCAGCAAGAGTTCTTGCCATTCTCTCGTCCTCAACTGCGTTGAACTCGTCACCTGCAAGGGGAACCTCACCGAGACCGATGATCTCAACGGGAACAGAGGGACCTGCTGTCTTGAGGGTCTTACCCTTATCGTCTGTCATAGCACGAACACGGCCAACGGCTGTTCCTGCGATAACGATGTCGCCTGCGTGGAGAGTACCTGCCTGAACGAGAACTGTAGCAACAGGACCGCGGCCGCGATCGAGCTTCGCCTCGATTACGATACCCTTTGCACGTCTTGCGGGGTTAGCCTTATATTCCTTAACCTCTGCGATGAGAAGGATGTTCTCAAGAAGGTCGGGGATACCCATTCCTGTGAGAGCGGATACGGGAACGCACATAACGTCGCCGCCCCATTCCTCGGGAATGAGAGAGTAGTTTGTAAGCTCGGACTTAACAGCATCGGGGTTAGCTGTGGGCTTATCCATCTTGTTGATGGCAACGATGATCTCAACGCCTGCAGCCTTTGCATGGTTGATAGCCACAACTGTCTGGGGCATGATACCGTCGTCTGCAGCAACTACGAGAATTGCAATATCGGTAGCCTGAGCACCTCTTGCTCTCATTGCTGTAAATGCCTCGTGTCCGGGGGTGTCAAGGAATGTGATGTCCTTGCCGTCGATGTTTACGGTATAAGCACCGATGTGCTGTGTGATACCGCCTGCCTCGCCCTTTGTAACGCTTGTGTGACGGATAGCATCAAGAAGGGATGTCTTACCGTGGTCAACGTGACCCATTACACAAACAACGGGAGGACGCTCGAGGAGGTTTTCCTCGCTATCCTCTTCCTCGTTGAAGAGCTTTTCCTCAATTGTAACAACAACTTCCTTTGTACAGATAGCGCCGAGCTCGTCTGCTACAAAATAAGCTGTATCATAGTCGATGATCTGGTTAACTGTAACCATCATGCCCATCATCATAAGGCGCTTAACAACCTCAGCTGCAGTAACCTTGAGGCGGCTTGCGAGCTCGCCAACGGAGATCTCATCGGGAACAGTGATCTCAAGGGGCTTCTGCTTTGCCTTTGCTGCCTCCTGCTTTCTGAGCTTCTCAAGAGCTGCGCTTTCCTTGCCGCGCTGCTTGGAGGAGCGCATATCACGGTTGTTCTGCTTCTTGAGCTTCTGCTTTGTGGAAGCGTTTTCGCTTCTGGGGCTGTCGGGAACGAAGCTGTCAAGCTTTTCGTCGTACTTGGAAAGGTCAACGCTTGTTGCACGGGTATCGATTACTCGTGTAGCGCCTGTACGCTTACGCTCGCTCTGAGGAGCCTGAGGCGCCTTCTTCTTTCCGCCCATAGTAGACTGGTCAGGTGTGTAGCTACGGTCGTCAGACTGCTTTCTCTGGCCCTCGGGTGCTCTTGCAGGTCTTTCGCCTGCAGCCTGCTGGGGCTTTCTCTGACCGCCTGCCTGGCCCTGATGCTGGGGAGCAGAGGGTCTTTCAGGTCTGTCGGATCTGTCGCGCTTCTGACCGCCCTGGTTCTGCTGGGGAGCAGTGCCGTTGTTGCGGGGTCTTTCGCCTCTCTGATCGGGCTTTGCGTCTGCCTTGGGCTCAGACTTGGGCTCGGATGCCTTCTTTGCGCGCTCCTCAGCCTCAGCCTTCTTGCGAGCCTCAGCCTCTGCCTTCTTTCTGGCAGCCTCTTCCTTTGCAGCCTTTTCAGCATCAGCTCTTGCCTTTGCAGCAGCTGCAGCCTTCATGAGAGCTGCATCCTTTGCAGCAGCACGTGCTTCAGCCTCAGCCTTTGCCTTAGCTTCAGCCTCAGCTTTAGCCTTTGCCTCAGCCTCAGCCTTAGCTTTTGCTTCAGCCTCAGCCTTTGCCTTTGCCTCTGCAGCCTTTCTCTCACGAGCTTCAAGAGCTGCCTTGGAGGGCTTTACTGCGGGGATGGATGTCTTACCGTGGACGTAGCCGTCGATATCGGAGATCTGATTTTCTTTTGTAAGAATATCGAGAAGGAGATTTGCCTCGTCAGCCTCAAGAACTGTCATAGTTTTTTTGCCATCAAGACCAACCTCGTCAAGTCTTGTGATGATATCCTTGGATCTGAGATCGAGATCCTTGGAAAGCTGGTTGATACGGAACATCGGGGATTGTGCCATATTGCTATACCCGTCTCCCTTTTGGGAGCCTTCCTGTCGAATTAGTGTGATTACAAAAAATTATTCATCACCGGCGTGAATTATGATCTGGGTTGCAAGTGAGCGGTCTGTAACCGCAACGCAAGCGGTGGGTGAAGATTTGCCGATCCGCTTGCCGAGTGTGTACATATCACAATCGGGACAAATAAGAGGGATATTATAAAAAGTGCATTTATCTGTTATCTGCTTCTTTGTACGCTCGGAGGCGTCGCTTGCGAGGAGAACGCAAATGGTGCCCTTCTTTTTTCTGATCTCGGAAAGAACGAGATCAGTTCCGGGAACGGTGCTTCTCTTTGCCGCCGCGAGACCGAGATATGTGAGTATCTTATCAGTTCTCATCGGCATTTTCCTTTTCGCAGAGGCTGACTTCCTCTTCAAGAGCTATGAGAAGCTCCTCGGGGATTTCGCATTCAAGATTTGTCTTGAAGCGATTTGCCTTGCGGGCTTTTCTGAAGCAGTCTGTTTTCTTGCAAACGTATGCACCTCTGCCGCCTACCTTGCCTGTGAAATCAAGAACCACGTTTCCCTCGGGAGTTCTCACAACTCGGAGAAGATCCTTTTTGGGAAAGGACTGATTGCAGCCTGTGCAGCGGCGAAGGGGGATTTTCTTCTGCTTTGTCATAATAACTGTTTAACCTTTCTTTGCATTTGTGCCGCTTCGTAGAATTCTTTGCTGTGCAAAGAAAGGCACAAATGGGGTTTGAAAAAGTCAAAGAAACGATTTTCGAGTTTTAAATTTTCAAACTTTACTCGCCCTTAATATCGATCTTGCAGCCTGTAAGCTTTGCAGCAAGACGTGCGTTCTGACCTTCCTTACCGATAGCAAGGGAGAGCTGGTCAGCTGCAACTGTAACTCTTGCGCTGCGCTCGCCGTCCATCTCAACGTCGATAACCTCAGCGGGGGAGAGAGCTGCTGCAATGAACTCTGCGTTATCCTCGGAGTACTCGATAACGTCGATCTTCTCGCCGCGAAGCTCATCGATGATGTCGGCAATTCTACGGCCGCGCTCACCGATACAAGCACCTACGGGATCAACGTCCTCATCGCGGGAGTAAACAGCGATCTTTGTTCTGCTGCCTGCCTCACGAGCAACGGAGTGGATGATAACAACGCCTTCCTCGATCTCGGGGATCTCAGTCTCGAAGAGTCTCTTAACGAGGCCGGGATGAGTTCTGGAAAGAGTAACGATGGGGCCGGGAGCGCTATCTCTGCGAACCTCGGTAACGAATACCTTGATTCTGTCGCCTGCAGCGAATGTTTCGCCGGGGATCTGCTCGTCGTAGGGGAGAACAGCCTCGCTTGTGCCTGTGTCGATAACGATATCACCGGAGGAGTCAGCAGTCTTTGTAACGATTGCTGTGATAACCTCTTCGCGCTTCTTATCGTATTCACGGATCATAGAGGAGCGCTCTGCTTCTCTGATGCCCTGGATAATAACCTGCTTTGCAGACTGAGCGGAGAGACGGCCGAAGGCCTTTGTCTTAACCTCAGTTTCAACAACACCGCCGAGAACGTGACGGCGGGAGAGCTTCTTTGCATCCTCGAGGGAGATCTCTGTTGCGGGATCTGTAACTACCTCAACGATTGTCTTCTGCTCGTAAACCTTAACGTCCTTCTTAACGGGGTCGATAACAACACGTGCGTTAGATGTGCCGTATTCCTTCTTGAAGGCGCTCTGAAGAGCGGCTTCAACCTTTTCGATCATGTATTCCTTCGGGATACCCTTTGTCTTTTCGAGAAGATCAAGGGCGTTGAAAAATTCCTGATTCATTTTTCCAAGTTCCTTTCGTGAATTTATGTTATTTTATTACCAATCAAAAACTGTGGAGACCTTTGCAACGGCGCTCTTCTCGAGAACGATGTCAGATTCGTCAACAGTAACTGTGATAGACTTATCGTCTGCCGCAGAGAGAATACCGACGATCTGCTTCTTGCCGTCCATGGGAGCATAGAGCTTAGCCTCGATCTTTTCGCCCATGCAAGCCTCGAAGTGCTCGGGGCGGGAGAGAGCTCTCTCGATACCGGGGGAGGAAACCTCCATCTTGTAGGAGACCTCAATGGGGTCAGCCTCGTCGATAATGGGGTCGATAGCTCTTGCCATTTTTTCGCAGTCCTCAATATCGATGCCCTCGGGCTTGTCGATAGTGATGCGAAGGATCATGTCTGCACCTTCCTTAACGTACTCAACGTCCCAGAGCATAAAGCCGAACTCTTCTGCAACGGGAGCTACGAGATCGCGAACGGTGCCTGCAATGTTTTTCTTCTGTTTCTCCATTATACACCTTTAAAAAATATTTTTTCATAAAAGAGAGAGTGGGTTTTTTCTGCCCACTCTCTAACTTCTACTCTATTACGATATGTATTGTACCACATTTTTTCAATTATTTCAAGGGCTTTTTGAATTTTTCTCATATTTATATTATTTGTACACATTTTTCACTAAGGGCACATAGGTATTGGCTTTTTTGCAAAACTCCCCCGACCGGGCAAAGCTGATCGGGGGAGCGGGGATTATTTTTTCGTATTGCTTTCGCCCTCAGCATCAATGCCTGCGCGGCTCTCAGCCTTTGAGCGGGGGATCATACCACCGTCAAGCTCGTTTGACGGATAAAGACCCACAGCCTCTGCACGGACTACGTCCTCAAAAACGTTGTCACCCTTTTTGCGAGGGGGAAATTCTCTTTTTCTGTCCATATATTATTACCTCCTTTGGTAGGTAATAATATCATTCCCCAAACCGCAGAAGAAATACAAGGAAAATTAATACGAGTATAAATTCGGGTTTATCGGGGAGATGCAAACTATAATTTGATATGTTAAAGAGGCAATTAGCACCAAGTCCTTCCCCTCGCGGGCGTGAAGAAGTCCAAAACTTAAA
>JAZRRC010000221.1:0-4309 GCA_045650355.1 Candidatus Avispirillum sp.
CGCCGATATGATCTTCATGGGGATGAGTCAAAATAAGATAATCGATGGTATCGGTATAGCTCTTGATATATTTTTCTGTGCTTTCAGCATGATCCTGAGGACCTGCATCAATTACTACTACACCGGTCTCGCTTATTATCATTGCGCTGTCACCCTGACCGACGTCTATAAAGTGAAACTCGCAATTACTTGTTACTTCGTTTTCTGTAACGCCGCCAATTGTATCAAAAATATAGAGTATTGCAAATATTATTACAAGTACTGCTACTGCTCCGGCAGAAAGCTTGCCGAAGAGATTTCTTTTTCGTCTTGCCATTACGACCTCTTTACAAATAAATTTTTGTAATTATATCATATTATTGCCATTTTTTCAATAGCTATGCGAATCCGCCAATAACGAAAATAATTATCAGAAAAGGAGCTGCCGCAGCAGCTCCTTTTTTATTTAATCAATATAAGCCTTCTTCAGCTCATCTGTGATTCCTTCTTTGTTGCCTGCTATTTCCTCATATCCGTAAAACAAGCTGCCGCGATAATTATCATAGCTGCCTGCGTTTTCGATTTGGGACGTCATAATACCCGAGGGCGATTCCCATTCGTCATATCTGTATGCCGCGTGGCTGACAAGCAGCGCTGTGCCCGTGCCCTCAAGGGCAGTTGACCACCACTCCGTAAGCACGGAATAGGGGGCGGCTGCGGTATCGTCAGTCCAATAAAGCTGAGGAGCTATATAATCTACGTATTCACCCTTAGCCCATGCAAGAGTATCACAATAGATATCAAAATATGACTGAGAGCCTCTCGTTGCACTTCCGCTTTCACCGCCGTATCCGTTTTTCCAGATACCGAAGGGAGATACTCCGAAAAGACATTTTTTATCTTCCTTCTTAACTGTTTTATAGGAGAGCTCAACTAATTTGTTTACGTTTTCACGACGCCAGTCACCTATATCGTCAAAGCCTGTACCGTATGAATTATATGCTTCATCGTCTGCAAAAGCGGCAATCGTGCTGTTTCCATCCTCATCTGTTTCATAATAGGGATAAGGATAAAAATAATCGTCAAATACAATTCCCGCAACGTCGTAATTCTTAACTATTTCACGTATTCCGTCTGCAATAAGGTCTCTCACCTCAGGCTCGCCGCAGTTAAAATATATCTTACCGTCTGCATATTTTGTACACCAGTCGGGATTTTTTGCTGCGGGATGATCATCTGCAAGGTCATCGGTAGTGCCTCCGACTGCAACTCTGAGAGGATTTATCCATGCATGCACCGATATTCCCTTTTTATTTGCCGCATCAATTATGTAATCAAGGCAATCGAGAGTAAGCTCACCGTCTGTTGAAAGGTAGCGGGATACGGGGAAAATATCGGAATCATACAGCGCATCCGCAGAGGGGCGCACCTGGAAAAAGATTGTATCAAGTCCTGCATTGGCAGTATTTTCAACAATTGCATCAAGCTCAGCCTTCAGCTCACCTTCGGAAAGGTCGGGCCTTGAGGGAAAATCAATATTTGATATTGATGCTATCCACACTCCGTTCATTTCACCGATAAGCTCTCTCTCGGCTTTCGGCTCATTTTCAGGCACATCCTCGTTTTTTTGCATAATCAAAAATATTGTGCAAATAACCGCAAAAACGATTATAAATGCCAAAGTTACAGAAGACACCATTATCAGCGTTTTTTTATCTTGCTCTTTAAGATTCATATAACCACCAATTAATTTTTTTACTTATATATACTTGTCCCGGTTTCAAATTATGATAGTTAATTTTATCGTAATTTAAAAAATAAGTCAAGTGGTATAAAAAAGCAAAAAAAGCCTCATCCTTTCGGATGAGGCTTTTTATTAAATTAATAAGAATCAACAGTCTTCTTGTTGCCGCCGAGATAGTCACGGTCGAGAGAGAGGATACCGTTGTCCATACGGAAGATACGGTCTGCCTTTGCAGCAATATCAAGGTCGTGAGTTACCATCATAAGTGTCTGGCCACGTGTCTCACGGATATTGAGGAGAAGGCGAAGTACTTCGTCTGCGTTTGTACGGTCAAGGTTACCTGTAGGCTCGTCTGCGAAGAGCATCTGGGGGTTGTTGATAAGAGCACGAGCAATCGCTACTCTCTGACACTGACCACCGGAAAGCTCGGAGGGGAGGTGGTGGAGACGCTCGGAGAGACCGAGGCACTCAACAAGCTCACGGAGAGACTCCTGATAAGAAGCATCAGACTTGTTACACATTACTGTGGGAAGAAGGATGTTCTCAAGAGCTGTGAACTGGGGGATAAGGTGGTGCTTCTGATAGATAAAGCCCATCTTCTCACCTCTGAAACGACCAAGAGCATCAGCGCTCATCTTTGTGATATCCTCGTTATCGATGAGGATACGACCTGCGTTTGCACGGTCGAGACCTGCACAGATGTGGAGGAATGTAGACTTACCGGAACCGGAGGAACCGATAATTGCTACGAACTCACCTTTTTCAATCTTAATATTTACACGGTTTACCGCGGTAATAACGGAATCAGACTGTCTATACTGCTTAATTACGCTCTCAGTCTGAAGCATATACTCAGTTTTAGCCATTATTTAATCCTTTCCTGACGGAGTTTCCGTCCTATCGTTTGGTTAATTTATTATTTCAAATACTTTAAAGTGCAAGGATACGAATTATTCGTCGTCCTTACCGCCGCCACCGTTCTCGAGAGAGTAACGGTTCTTGAAGTAGCTCTTATAGGGGAGGTATGCGGAGAAGAATCCACATCCAACAGACATTACTACTGCGATTACAAGAGCATACCAAGGCATATAGAAGGTGTAACGGACATACTCACCGGAGAAGTTAGGAACTATTACGTTATACGCATAGAACATGAGATAGCTTCCCAGGTAGCTGAGTACGATACTTACGATCAGTGAAAGAACAGACATGCTGAGACCGCCGATAAGGTAGATCTTTCTGATGTCGCTTCCGTTTGCACCCATGGACTGGATAATATTGAACTCCTTCTCTCTCTTGAAGTAGTAAAGAATCTGAGAGAAGAACCAGATGATAGGTGAAATACAAAGGATGAGGATTGAGATAGCAATATAAAGCTCGTTATAGTGCTCATCTTCCTTGATATTGTTTTCAGCAAGCTGATTGAGGTCGGTAATAACTACAGAACCGATCTTACTCTTTCCGTCCTCTGCTACGAGGTCACGGAGCTTATTCTCAACGAATGTGATGTGATCGTCATTCATCTCGAATACATTCTTTTCAGCGTACTTTGCATCGTAGGTGTAGATGTTAAGCTTAGTTGTTGTTGCCTCTCTGCCTGTGATCTTGGAATATACGTCATTAAGCATATATACGGGAACACTACCGGAGGGAATGTCCTTGATTACAGCGCATACTTCGAGGTCCTGGAAGGAGTAACCGTAGTTTCTGATCTGGTTACGGAGAAGTGTTGTACCTGTAAGGTTAGCGTCAACGTCAGATACCTGGCTTACCTTTGTGGAAGCTGCGATAACGTCGCCAACGTCGAAGTTGAACTTAGAAATGTTGGAGATAGAGTCACCAACGATAACGTACTGCTTATCCTCAGTGCTCTCAAGGATCTTTCTTACGTCACCCTCGATTGTGTACTGGCTGAGGAACTCGAGAAGGTCATCGATGTTACCCTTGTTAACAGCCTTATATACAACCTGGTTTGTTACCTTGTAGGACTCTGTTCCTTCATAAGCAGTATATGCATCCTTCTTATCGTATACGATGAAGCCGGAAGCAAGAGGCTTAATATCCTTCTTGTTTACAAGGATGAATGAAGGCATGTACTTAGCTTCAGTTGCAGGGCTGCGTCTGAAGTCGAGGTCGCCCTCCTTAGGAGTTGCGTTACCTGTAGCCTCAATACCTGTAATTACGTTGAAGGCCTTGGAGAACTTCTCCTCGTCGCCCTCTTTATCAAACTTCTCAAGATCCTTCTTGAACTCAGTTCTGAACTCAGCGTTGATATCGTGGATAGCATCACTGAGAGCCTTATCATAAGCTGTTGTTGTATTATCCGAATTGATCTCAAGTGTGTACTGAGGACGGGGATAATCCATATCTGTTGTGTAGATATTTGCAAGGTAGAGACCGCAAATAAAGAGCGCACAGAAAATGATAGCTGATGTAAGAAGCTGAACGTTGTACTTACGGAATCTCCAGAGAGAGTACATCTCGTAGTGACCGGGGAAGGTCTTGCCGAGAAGGTTAAAGGACTTTCTGGGAGATGTTACAAGGTTGGAGTTATCCTCTGTAACGATAAGGGACATGGGGTTACGC
>JAZRRC010000222.1:0-13689 GCA_045650355.1 Candidatus Avispirillum sp.
TCTGAAGGGCAAGCGCATCGTAGGCTATGACCTCGGTGGCGGCACACCCACAAAGCTTTCCGTGAAAAATCTCCGCAAGATAACAGATGCTGTCTATTCACTTTTTAATATTGACGACGGTGTTGTTTTCAGCATCGAGACCACACCGCTTATCGCATCCACAGAGCCTGAAAAGATTCGTGCAGTTTTTGAAATGGGCTACAAGCGAATCAGCATGGGCGTTCAGACAGTCTCCGAAAAGCTTCTTTCCGAGCTCGGTCGCGACGGCTCAAAAAGCATCTACGAAAAGGCTGTTGAAAACATCAGAAAAGCAGGCTATGAAAGCTTCAACATCGACCTGATGTACGGCTTCCTTAATCAGACAGAATCAGATTTCGACAATACTCTCCGCTATGCAATAGGACTTAATCCCGAGCACATCACCCTCTACAGAAACCGCTACAAGGGCACAAAGCTGGAAAGCGAGGCAGGCGGCGTTTCAATATACAAGGCAATGTATCAGTACAGAATCGCATACCGAGTGCTGACTGAAAACGGATACAATGCAAACGTCGGCAAAAACACCTTCAGCCGCGTGGAGGGCGATTACGGAACAAGCGACTATCTTACAAAAAGAGTTATATACGGCACACCCTACGTAGGTATGGGTCTTGGAGCTCAGTCCTTCGGCATGAATTATCTGGCATACAATCTCGGCGCAGCTGAAAAGCGGATGGACAGATACAGAGACGCTATCAATGCGGGAAGGCTCCCCTTCCAGGATATTTACCCTCTGCCCATCGAAGAGGTTGTTGCCAAAATGGTTTCCGTTGCCTTCTATTTCGCCTTTATCGACATGGATGCTTTCAAAAAGAGATTCGGAATCGATTTTTGCGAAATGTTCTCCGATGAGGTAAAGTTTGTTCTTGAAAACAAGCTGATGGAATTCAAGGGCTCAAGACTTTATCTTACGGAAAGAGGCTCCGATTATATTAACGGTGTTATTCCGCTGTTTTACTCAGAGCGCTCAAAGGAGGAGCTTGAAAGAGCATTCAAGAAAAAGGAATCCTCTGAAAAGGCTGATGAAAAGCTTTTCTTATCAACCTACAGCATCGAAAGCTTTGACAGACCCTCCGTTGCTACAGATATTGCTGCATTCTCAATGTATGCCGTAAAGTCTGACAGCCACAGAAAAAATTCAGAGCCCCGCTTCTCCATTCTCCTTATCAAGCGAGGAGAGCATCCCTTTATGAATTACTGGGCGCTCCCCGGAGGCTTCCTCAGAAAGGACGAAACCGTTGAAGAATGTGCTCTGCGAGAAATCACAGAGGAAACCGGCATCACTCCCCGCTCTCTTACACCTGTGGGAGTATTCAGCGACCCCGACAGAGACCCGAGAGGACGCATTATTTCAAATGCCTATCTTTCCATCCTCTTCGATGACGACCTGAATCCTTTGAGCGGAGACGATGCGATTTCCGCAAAATGGTTTAATATCACCTTCGAAAAGAGAGACGACGGCGTTTATGAGCTGAAAATGACCTGCGACAGCGAGGAGCTGACAGCAGAGCTTTCGAAAAAAACAAGTGCAGGCCGTACCTGCGATTTTGAAATAATCAAAAGCTCCGGTATTGCCTTCGATCATGCAAAAATCATAGCCGCTGCATTTTACAAGCTTAGAAAAGAAGCTGAATCTCCCGAGATCATCTTCGAATTTCTTCCCGAAAAGTTTACTCTGACAGCTTTCCAGAAGGCTCAGGAAACTATTCTCGGCGTTTCCCTTCTTCCCGCTAACTTCAGAAGAAAGATCGCAAGCTACGTGGAGGAAACAGACGAATATACGGAAGGCGCAGGTCACAGACCCGCAAAGCTTTTCAGAAGGAAGGCCGCTGACAATGGATGAGGTTAAAAACTTAGACGTTTACATTCACCGAATGGAAAAATCCTTAATGGATAAGCTTTTCTTCATAGATAAGATCTACGATCCCATAACCTCGATACTTGACTTCGGCTGTGCAAACGGAGTGCTTGTCAAGGCCATGAGTCAGCTCTTTCCCGAGCACGACTATATCGGATACGATATAAGCGAGGAGATGATAAAAAAAGCAAGGGAATACGCTCCCGAATGCACCTTTTATCAGAATTGGGACGATATGAAAATATCTCCCGAAAGCACGCTGATAAATATTTCCAGCACGGTTCACGAGGTGTACGCCTACGGAACGAAGGAGTCTGTCAGCGAATTCTGGGACAGAGTTTTCAACTCTGGCTTCAAGTACATAGCAATCAGGGATATGATGCTTTCCGAAAGCGCATACGTCCCCTCAGATCCCGCTGACGTTGAAAAAGCAAGAGGGCTCTTTCCCGAAAAGCTTGCAGAATACGAAAGCATCTGGGGCAGCATTGAAGAGGGCTTCAATCTTATCCATTATCTTCTCAAATACCGCTATACGGAAAACTGGGAGCGTGAGGTCAACGAAAATTACCTGCCCATAACCGTTGAACAAATGAGAGCTCTTATACCCTCTCACTACGAAATAATCTACCAGGAGCATTATGTGTTGCCCTTCATTCATCAGAGCATATATAATGACTGTGGAATAGATCTCAAAAACGCAACTCATTTTAAGCTTCTTCTGAAAAGGAAAGAAGCATGATAAAGCCTGAACACAGGTAAAAGGAGAAAAACATGAAAAGAACTCTTATCGTAGTCGACATGCAGAACGACTTCATCGACATGGCCCTCGGCACAAAGGAAGCGGTTGCTATCGTTCCCGCAGTTAAGGCAAAGATCGAGGAATACGTAAATAACGGTGACGAGATCATCTTCACCCGTGATACTCATACAGAGGATTACCTCAACACCCCCGAGGGAAAGAAGCTCCCCGTGCCTCACTGCATCAAGGGCACAAAGGGCTGGGAAATTGCAGACGGTCTTTTCGTTGAAGGCGCAAAGATCATTGATAAGCCTAACTTCGGCTGGCCCAACTGGAAAGAGGAGACTTTGGAAGAGGTTGAGCTCATCGGTCTTTGCACAGATATCTGCGTAGTATCCAACGCTCTTATCATCAAGGCTACGTTCCCCGATGCCAAGGTTCAGGTTGACCGCACTTGCTGTGCAGGTGTAACTCCCGAAAGCCACAACGCAGCCCTCACCACAATGGGTATGTGCCAGATCGATATTATCGGAGGCTGAAAATGATTCGAATAAACGGTATTCCCGTAAGCTTAGGACACTTTCCCGACGGGACGATGCTCATAAAGCAGGATATCCCCTCAGAGGATAAGATCACTTTATCCTGGCACTATGAATCCGACAGCGAAACTCTGGCGATAATCTATCTTGCAAATCATCTGCGTACCCACGGAAAGGATAATATCCATCTGTATATGCCCTACATTCCCAATGCACGTCAGGACAGAGTTAAGGGCGATGAGGACGTGTTCACCCTCAAATATTTTGCAGGTGTGATCAATGCCCTCGGCTTCAAAACAGTAACAGTCCTCGATCCTCACTCAAGCGTCAGCGAGGCTCTTATCGAAAACATCAGAATCGAGAAGCCTAAGTGCTTTATCGAAGAGGTTATCAAAATGATTGCGGAAAAGGAAGGCGAGGCCCCCTCTATGTTTTATCCCGATGAGGGCGCAGGAAAAAGATATTCCGGCATGATTCCCCTTCCCTACAGCTTCGGTATTAAAAAGCGCGACTGGGCAACAGGTCAGATCAAAGGTCTTGATGCAGCAGGAGATACTGACAGCATCAACGGCAAAAACATCCTCATCGTTGATGATATCTGCTCTAAGGGAGGCACCTTCTACTTCTCCGCAAAGAAGCTGAAGGAGCTGGGAGCAAAGAATATATACCTCTACGTTACACACTGCGAAAATACTGTTTTTGAGGGCGAGATACTCAAGGGCGAGCTGTTCAGCCGTGTATACACAACTGACAGTATTCTCACAAAAACAGACGATATGATCCACATATTCAAGCTCTAAGGAGGCCGAAATGAGAAAAGCGATTAACCCTATGCTGCTGTGCGACTTCTATAAAACCGTTCACAGCGACATGATAAACCCCGGAATGACAAAATCCATGTCCTACTACACTCCCCGCATGAGCCGTGTCAAGCGCTGGGATAAGGTTGTTATGTTTGGTGTTCAGATGTTCTGCAAAACATGGCTCATCGACTATTTCAACGATTATTTCTTCAATCTCTCCGAGGAAGAGGTGGTAGAGGAATACACCCGTGTTCTTGATGCTACTCTCGGTCGCGGCATTTACGGAACAGAAAAGATCAGAAAGCTCCACCGTCTCGGCTACCTCCCCATTGAGATCATCGCTCTTCCCGAGGGAACAATGGTTCCTATCCACGTTCCCATGTTCGGTATCACAAATACCCACGATGATTTCGCATGGCTCCCTCAGGCTCTTGAAAGCCTTATCTCCGCTGAAATGTGGTATCCTCAGATAACAGCAACAGTCGGTAAGACATACCGTGATATCGTAAACAAATATTACGATGAAACTGTTGAGGACAGCGTTCCTCGTGCTCGTGCTCTTGGTGCATTCGACTTCAGAGGAGATATGTGCGTGGACGCAGCTCTCAAGGCAGGTGCAGGCTGGTGCCTTTCCTTCCTTAACACAGCAACAGTTCCCGCAATTCCCTACCTCGAAAATATGTTCAACTGCGACTGTACTCAGGAGCCTGTTGCCTTCGGCTCAGTTTCCACAGAGCACTTCGTTATGTGCTCAAACTATGCGGTTGACGGCGATGAGATCACCTTCCTTCGCAAAATGCTCACAGAGCTTTATCCCAACACAAGCTTCTCCTGCGTGCTTGACAGCTACGATTACTGGAACGTTATCGATAATATTCTCCCCCAGCTCCACGACGAGATCCTCGCCCACAACGGCTGTATGCTGATGCGCGGCGACTCCGGAGATTGCGTTGAGGTAGTTACAAAGACAGTGTTCAAGCTCTGGGATCAGTTCGGCGGAACTGTAAACTCCAAGGGCTACAAGGTGCTCGATCCCCACGTTAAGGCTATCTACGGCGACAGCATCACCGTTCAGCGCTGCGAGGAGATCTATGAGATACTCAAAAATGCAGGCTTTGCTTGCTCTAACGTTGCTCTCGGCGTCGGCTCCTTCTCCATGCACTGCATCGAGGAGGAAAATATGCTGAAGCCCTTCACCCGTGACACCTTCAGCTCCTGCATCAAGGCTTGCTATGCTGAGGTTTCAGGAAAATGCTACCCTGTTTTCAAGAACCCCAAGGAGGGCGGCTTCAAGAAGAGCCAGAAGGGCCTTTGCTTCGTATATGAGGAGGACGGTGTGCTGAAGTACAGAGATGAGTACACATCTGAAAACCTTCCCGACGGCAATCTCCTCGTGCCTGTTTTCAGGGATGGCAAAATGCTTGTTGATGAAACACTTGATACTATAAGACAGAGACTTCACGGAGGTAAATTCTAATGTTTGATGCACTTAAAGTAAAAAACGACTGCGTTCAGTGGATTCGAGATTTCTTTGAAGAAAACGGTAAAGGCTGCAATGCCGTGCTCGGTATCTCCGGCGGCAAGGACAGCTCTATTGCAGCGGCACTTTGCGTAGAGGCTCTTGGACGCGACCGCGTTATCGGAGTGCTTATGCCCTGCGGTGTTCAGCACGATATCGATATGGCTCAGCTTCTCTGCGAGCATCTCGGAATCAAGAACTATACCGTCAATATCAAGGACTGCCTTGACGGACTTATGAGCGCACTCCCCGCTGAGATGGAGATTTCCGAGCAGACAAAGATCAATATCAATCCCCGTCTCAGAATGACAACTCTTTATGCTATTTCCCAGAGCCACAACGGCAGAGTTGTTAACACCTGTAACCTCTCCGAGGACTGGGTAGGATATTCCACACGCTACGGCGATGCTGCAGGCGACTTCTCCCCCATGTCCCATCTCACAGTTACCGAGCTTAAGGAAATCGGTCGCATTCTCGGTCTGCCCGACGTGCTTGTTGACAAGGTGCCCATCGACGGCCTTTGCGGAAAAACTGACGAGGAAAACCTCGGCTTTACCTATGCGGAGCTTGACGTTTATATCCGCACAGGCTATATTGCAGACGAAGAAAAGAAGGCAATTATCGACAGAAAGCATAAAATGAATCTCTTCAAGCTTCAGCTTATGCCCGCCTTCAAGCCTGAGATTTAAACACAAAAGGGTGCTACACCCCGAAAAAAACAAAAAAATGACCTATGGCAATTGCCATGGGTCATTTTTATAGTATAACTCTTAAAACAAATTTATCATCTTGGATCGAAAACTGGCATTTGCCGCCCATCTTTTCTGCAATATAGCGTATGCTTTGAGTACCCAAGCCGTGACCTTTTTTGTTGGAAACGGGAAGCCCGTCGGCAAATACGATCTTTTCCTTAAAAGGATTCTTGACTGAAAGAAGAAGCTTTCCCTCAGAATTCTTCAGCATCAGCTTAATGCTTCTCTCACTTGGCAAGAGAGCTGTCTGCGCATTAAGAGCATTGTCAAGTGCATTTGATATGATGGACGCAAACATTGCCTCATCTACCCCAAGCTCTCCTATTTCAACTATAGCATCAAACCTGATCTCATTTTTACGGCATTTTGTTTCATAGCTTGTGAGAATATAGTTAACGGTATCGTTTTCGCAAAAGCGGTGGAGGGCTGATGCATCGACCCTCTCAACAAAGCCCGATATTATTTTCATGGCGTTTTCACGGTCGTTCTGCTCTATAGCGAGGGCAAGGCTTGAAAGCATAAGGCGCATATCGTGGCGAAGAAGCCTTGTTTCCGTATAGCTTTTCTTTACAGCCTCGATCTCTTTCGTCTGCTGCTCTACCGTTATTTTCATTATCTGCTCATTACGCTGAGAGTCTGCCTTTTTCTCGTATTCCTTATAATAGGTAACGCAAAATACCATAAAGAACACGCAAATAAAAAGCGGCAAAAACTCTGTTACAACAGGATGACTCTCGCTCAAAAAATCAGTATATATACCCGTAGTATAATCGAAAATATAATATACAAGGGGTACCGTGCCAAATAACCACACGCTTTTATCGTCCTTATTGAATATCTCGGAAATATAGTCCGACAAAAAGCGTATGCACAAAAATGCAATGACAAACAGCACTAAAATACGAACCGCGTATTCTATCTCTTCGCTTTCGGTAGCCTCCAAAATAAGAAGTCCTAACCACTTGGCAGGCTGACAGCAAAGATATGCAAGAGAAAGAGACGATACGATAGTAGACAGGCGTTTTTTATAAACCAACCCGAGAAAAGCGCCAATTGGAATATGAGTTATGAGAGGATATATCTTCCACACAAGCTCTTCCTTGAAAGCAAAAAACGAACAAAGCTGAATAATACCGCACACAAGGAAAACAAATACTGCCGTTATAACGTTTTTTCGAGTTAAACGGACGCTGCAAAACGAAAAAGACAGCACTACTCCGAAAAGCAAAAGCACAATATAATGCGAAAAAAACAAAATATCGTTTATCATCTGTCATCCCCTGCCCTTCCGAAAACTACGCTGAAATACGTAGACTCAAAATTTTTCTGACAGGAGCGGGAGATAGGCAAAATACTGCCCGAGCGCATTACTATCTCGTTATGCGAATAGCTGTCTATATGATGGATATTTACAATATAGCTTCTGTGGCACTTATAAAATCCGTCGTCAAGAATAAGCGTTTTTTCATAGGCGTAAAGAGCATCCGTTGATTCAACGGTCTTTGTTCCCGCCATATGGAAGATTATATGCTTTCCCTGAGATTCAACGTATTCGACATCTGCAAGGGAAAGTCTGTGTGTAGCATCCATACCCTTGACGGTGATAAATCCGGAGGCATCTCCGATCTCCGATACAAGCTCGGCAAGACATTTGTAAAAACTGTCGGACGAAAGAGGCTTTAAAAGATAATTACTCGCCTTGACCGTATAGGATGCAACGCCAAACTCCGATGAAGAGCTGAGAAATACGATCTTCACCTTCGTATCTCTCTCCCTGATTTCTCTCGCCGCCTCGATTCCGTTCAAAAGAGGCATAACGATATCCAGAAGGATAATATCAAAGGGCTTTTCGCTGTGGGCACAGATCAGAGAATCACCGTCTGTAAACATCTCTGTTATAATATTTGCAGGCTTATTCTCCCAGCAATCAATCATAGCCTTCGTGCGACTGAGAAAAACGGGCGAATCATCACAAACAGCAACTCTTATCATATCCGCACCTCCTTTTGACCTTGCTGTAATTATAACACTTTTTATCATCCAATTCAAGAATGGCAACTCACCATTCATTCCCTCATAGTTGCATTTCATTCCTTTTCGAAAACTATATTTAAATATTTGTTATAATTGACTTATCAAATTATATGATAAAGGAGGTAAAGTGCAAAAACTTTTTTCTTGCACACCTTGCGTTAAACGCAAGGCTAAAATAATCATGAAAAAACATAATAAAAGAGCACTCTTAAAGAAACTCGCGGCTATCGCCCTTACTGCTGTAATGCTTCTTCAGAGCGTGGCGCTCATTGCGTCAGCCTCCGCTGCGACAGACGTTATCCTTGGAGACGTTAACGGAGACTCCGTTGTTAACTCCATGGATGCGAACATTTTCAAAAGAATACTCAGCGGTATCGTTATCATTGAGGATCATCTGTTCATCGCAGCTGATATCAACGGCGACGGCTCACTCAACGGATTTGATGCAAACGCTCTCGCAAGAATCCTCGCAGGAACCTACGTTCCTCCCTCTGACGGAGACGAGCCCGTTGAGCCCGAGAAACCCGAAGAATGTAATCACGTAATCAAAGCAGTAGCAGCAAAGGAAGCTACTTGCACAGCTGCAGGTAATATCGCATATTGGTTCTGCAGTGCCTGTGATACATATTTCTCAGACGAAAGAAATGATAACGAGATCTCCCCCGCAGAAACCGTTATCGCAGCAAAGGGACACACAGAGGTTATCGACCCCGCAGTTGCTCCTACAGGAACAACAACAGGTCTTACCGAGGGTGCTCACTGCTCCGTTTGCGGTGCAGTTACAAAGCCTCAGCAGGAGATTCCCAAGCTTGAAGGCAGCTATCACTCCATTATTTACAGAAACCTCAAAACTGCAGAATATCCTGAAATTACGGAATACGACGAAGCAAAGGGTCTTCTTGAGCTTCCCACACCCGAAGCTGACGGCTACGTTTTCGTAGGATGGTACACAGCTTCCGTTGGCGGTGAGGTTGTTGACTACATCAAGAAGGGCAGCACAGATGACTATATCCTCTACGCTCATTGGGAGCTTGAGGAATACGACATTATCTACTGGGAGGCTCCCGAGCATTCCAACGTAGAATCCTACAACGTTGAATCAAGAATCATCCTTCAGCCCGCAAAGTGGAGCGGTCTCAAGTTCATGGGCTGGCAGGATCAGAACGGCAATATCATCACAGAGATCCCTAAGGGAACCAGCGGTGACCTTGAGCTTACAGCTACATGGAAGCTCCAGAGAAACCTTGCAGTTCAGGGTACAAACGAAAAAACTCTCTCGGTTTACGATGAAAACAACGAGGTATACTACTACATTTACGAGATCGGTACCATCGAGCACGTTGTCCTCGATCATCTCAACGTAAACACTCCCAATCTTAAATATCACACAGGTGCAGGCGACCTTGAGTTCGGTCTTGAGTCCTCTGTAACTATTGAAAACAGCATTGCAAATTCTATTGCAAATACAGTTTCCGAGTCCGTTTCCTCCTCCGATGAATGGGAAGAGTCCAAGGAATGGGCAAAGGAAAAATCTGAAGAGCACAACGTTAACGTAACCGTTGGCGTTGAGGTAGATGCGGGTATGGTAACAGCCAAGGTTGAAGCAGGATATGGCTACACAAATACAACCACATCCTCTTGGGGCGGAAGCTCTGTAGTTGGCGGCTCCACATCCACGGAAACCGGCAAGGAGACAGAATCCTCCTCTGAGATCGCATATCTCGAATCTATCTCCACAACAGTAACAGCAACGGTAACCATCGAAAAGGATATGCCCGAGGGCTATTATGCTTACGTTCATGCAGGTAACGTTCGCGTATTCGGCGTAGTTACATACGTACCTAAGAGCGGCAACTTCAAGCTCAGCACATACAGTATGCTTGATAATATGCACGAGATGGTTCTCTACTATCCCGATGTTAAGGCACTTAACTCTCAGTCCTGCGAGACTCTCGAGTATAAGATTCCCCGCGAGGAGATCCTTGCAATGGTAGAAGAGGCTTACTACGTTTCCTACGACGCTAACGGCGGCGAGGGCGAGCAGATGAAGATGAGCGTTAACACCGTTGGCGAGAACATCTACATCCTCGAAAACGAGTACACAAGAGAAGGCTATACCTTCGGCGGCTGGGAGCTTCGAAACGAAGAGGATGGCTCCTATAAGCTCCTTGAGGGCGGCGCAACAGTTGAGGATATCTCCTCCCGCGGCCGCGAGAGAATCACTCTCTACGCTCATTGGACAAATCACGATTATACTATCCAGTATGACGAGAATAAGCCCGGCAACGCTTCTCACAACGTCTTAAACCTTCCCGAGAATACCGCTTGTCAGTACGATAAGGACGTTACTCTTGCCGAAGCTCCCACTCTTGAGGGATGGAACTTCATGGGATGGTATCTTATGGAAACCACAACCGATCCCTCCACAGATGAAAAAACCACCACAGAGATCTTTATCGGCATGGGTGGCGAAACCATTTCCGCACTTAACCTCACAAGCGAGGACGGTGCAGTTGTTACCCTTCATGCCAAGTGGGAGGCAAAGACAGCTACTCTCATTTACAGCATTGATGGCGTAACACTCCCTGAGGAAAGCATTACCGTATCCTACGATTCTCTCTTTGGCGATTATACCTTTGCTTCTCCCGAAACTCTCGAGGTTGACGGAAGGGTCTTCTACGGCTGGATGCTTAACGATGTACTTCTCGATAAGAGCGCCAAGGTTCAGATCACAGGCGAGCACACAATCACCGCTTACTGGATATCTCTCAAGGTAGGCGTTGACTACAATGCAAAAAACGGACTTCGCGACGTGCTTATCGTTGATGATTACGACTTTCAGGAATTCGTAAACCCCGGCCTTGAGCGTGACAAGCTCATGGAGCTTGGTTACACCACAGCCTCCGTAACCATTATCTTTGACGTCCAGGAGATCAACGACGGATACCAATCTCTTTGGGTATATACCTCCGATTATTCAGCTCTTCTCAAAGAGGAGGAGGATATCGAAACTCCCGATAAATATGATTGGTATGATGACCACAAAGTAACCTTCCTCGTTAACATTTCAAAGCTCAACGAATGGGGCGGCTTTGCAGTTACCTGGGGTGCCCACGGTACCGGTTCTGACGACTGGTGGCTCGGTGAGACCAATTACATAGTTGAAGTTCTTTACTAACGAAAGCATACTTCACCCCTATGCGATCAGTTAGTATAGATACCCCCGACAAGGCGAAAGCTTTGTCGGGGGATTTTATTTGATACTTATTGAATTTTTTGTCAAAAAGATGTATAATACTAAAAAATCCCCTCGGAGGTAATTTATGTTTTGTCCGAAATGCGGTCACAGTATTGACTCTTCAGCACAGTTCTGCCAGAATTGCGGAGCTCCCGTAGCCGCGCCTGCAGGCAATCCTTTCCAGCAGCCTCAGATGCCTATGAAATGGTATAAATTTCTTATCTATTTTGCTCTTTGGGCCGGTGGTATTCTCAATATCATCAACGGTATTATGACCTTTTTCCAAAAAAGCCTTTATATTGAATTTGCGATCATCAACTTCGTTTACAGTATTGCACTCATTGCTCTCGGTGCCTTCAGCATCTATACAAGATACCGTCTCGCAGGCTTTTATAAAAACGGTCCTCAGCTGCTCTTATACGTTTACATCGCCAATGCGGCTCTCACCGTTGCCTATAGCGCATTAGCATATATCGCTACTCCCTTGGCCCCCATTATTACTGATATGGTTTCCATAACCGCAACAGTTATCACAAGCGCAGTAATGGTTGGCTTGAATAACGTATATTTCCAGAAGCGCAGCCACCTTTTTACAAAGTAAAACTCTATCGTTAAATCTTGTAAACACCTTGCGGTGTTTACAAGATTTTTTCTTTTAAAATTACGAGTTTGACAAAAAAATGTAAAAATAATATTGAAAAAGACAGAAATTGATTGTATAATGAGGATGTATGATAATATTCATAAATACAAAAAGGAGACTAGACCAATGAGCTTAGTTTATTCAAAAGAAGTTGAAAACATGTGCTGCGTTGCAAAGGGCCCCAACCACGGTCCCGCTCCCATTCCCGAAGAGGGCAAGTGGGTTCAGGCAAAGCAGATCACTGACATCTCTGCATACACCCACGGTGTGGGCTGGTGTGCTCCCCAGCAGGGCGCTTGCAAGCTTTCCCTTAACGTTAAGGAAGGTATCATCGAAGAGGCTCTCGTTGAGACAATCGGTTGCTCCGGTATGACTCACTCTGCAGCTATGGCAGCTGAGATCCTCCCCGGCAAGACTCTCCTCGAGGCTCTTAACACAGACCTCGTTTGTGACGCTATCAACACAGCTATGCGTGAGCTTTTCCTCCAGATCGTATACGGCCGCAGCCAGTCCGCTTTCTCCGAGGGCGGTCTCGTAATCGGCGCAGGTATGGAAGACCTTGGTAAGGGTGAGCGTTCCATGGTTGGTACTATGTACGGTACTAAGGCAAAGGGCGTTCGTTACCTCGAAATGACAGAGGGCTACTGCACAAGAATGGCTCTCGATGAGGACGATCAGGTTATCGGCTACGAGTTCGTTTCTCTCGGCAAGATGACAGACTTCATCAAGAAGGGCATGGAGCCTAACGAAGCATACGAGAAGTCCAAGGGTACATACGGCAGATTTAACGATGCTGTTAAGTACATCGATCCCCGTAAGGAATAATTGAAGGAGGAAATCAACAATGGCTAAATTTGAAGGTTACGAAAGACGCGAGGCGAAGATCCTCGCCGCTCTCGCTGAATACGGCATTTCCTCTATCGATGAGTGTAAGGAAATCTGTGATGCAAAGGGTATCGACCCCTATAAGATCGTTGAAGAAACACAGCCTATCGCATTTGAGAACGCTAAGTGGGCTTACACAGTAGGCGCTGCTATCGCAATCAAGAAGGGCTGCACAAAGGCTGCTGACGCTGCTGCTGCTATCGGTATCGGTCTCCAGGCTTTCTGTATCCCCGGCTCCGTAGCTGAAAACCGTAAGGTTGGTCTCGGCCACGGTAACCTCGGCTCTATGCTTCTCTCTGAGGAGACAGAGTGCTTCTGCTTCCTCGCAGGCCACGAGTCCTTCGCAGCTGCAGAGGGCGCTATCAAGATCGCTCTCAACGCTAACAAGGTTAGAACACAGCCCCTCCGCGTTATCCTTAACGGTCTCGGCAAGGACGCTGCAATGATCATCTCCAGAATCAACGGCTTTACATACGTTCAGACTCAGTTCGATCCCGCAACTGAGGAAGTAACAGTTGTAAGCGAGAAGGCATACTCCAACGGTCCCCGCGCTGACGTTAAGTGCTACGGCTCTGACAGCGTACCCGAAGGCGTTGCTATCATGAGACTTGAGAACGTAGGCGTTTCCATCACCGGTAAC
>JAZRRC010000223.1:0-4074 GCA_045650355.1 Candidatus Avispirillum sp.
AAGGATGGTCACACCTGTAACGGCTCAAACCCCATTTCAAGCTCTGTCTGCTGGCATTATTGCTGGGGAAGCTTGCGCACCCCCACACTTTACGTGCAGACTGCTGACGGCTATACCACAGACGTTGTGATTCCCGCAGAGGCGGGCGAGGGAGGCTTTGATCCCAATGCCTTTGCAGGGTATATAACTCCCTTCAGACTTTATTTTGAGGATGGTATCACCCTTGTTGATGCTGAATGCTTCGGCACAGACTTCGGCCAGGAGGTTTACATCCCCGCAAGTGTAACAGAGATAAAGGGATACTTCTGCGGCGCTACCGTATACTTCTCGGGCACCGAGGAGAAGATGGTCGCCCTCAGAGGAAGTATTCTCGACAGCACTGTAATTTGTAATTATCTTGGCAAGGAGGACGGAGCCGTATATGTGCGCGATGAAGAACTGGATACGGCAATCGTTCTGAGATATGAGAGCAGCGAGTCCGGCACCGTGGTTATCCCCGATAGCTTTGAGGGATATGCGGTAACCTATATTTCTCCCCTTGCCTTCTCACACCGAAACGACCTTGTTTCCGTTACCATTCCCGGTACTGTGGAGATAATTGAGGAGAGGACCTTCGAAGGCTGTACGGCACTCAGGGAGGTTATCTTTGAAATGGGTGTGTGCGAGATAGGCGACTATGCCTTCTCGGAGTGCTCGGCTCTCGCAGAGATCATCCTGCCCGAAAGCATCAGCCATATCTGGACGTATGCCTTTAATAAGTGCAAGTCTTTGGAAAAGGTATATCTGCCCTCATCCATTGCAGTAATCGAATATAAGGCGTTTTATAGATGCAGCTCTGTTTCTGAGGTGGTATACAACGGCTCACCCTCGAATTTTGAGGACGTATACGTGGGCAACGGTAACGATACCCTTTATAATGCAGGCATCACCTATCTTTCAGAGGACGAGCCCTCTTACGTGTTCATTCCCGTTCCCGAGGGAATGAAGGCTGAGGATTGTAAGCTCTATTACGTAGACGGCTACGGTGTTGCTACCGAGGTGCTTGTTGAGTGTATCGACGGATATTTCGTTGCAACGGTGCAGAAGGTAGGCTATTACATTGTAAGAAACACAGCGGGAGATACTCCCGATGAGCCTGACGTTCCCATAAAGGGAAGCGGCGACCTGGACGGTGACGGTAAGGTCACGGGTCTTGATGCAAACAGACTCCAGAGAATTCTTTCCGGCTCCTACTACGTAGAGGAAGGCAGTGAAGAATTCCTTTCCGCCGATATAACCGGCGACGGTGCTGTGAACCTTTCGGATATGAACGTTATGAAGCGTATCCTCGCAGGAGTAATTTCCTGAACATATCTAAAAAAACAGGCTGTCTCGTGAGAGACAGCCTGATTTTTTGTTTGGTTGCGGGGGAGAGTTGAACCTCACGATCTCCGGATTATAAGTCCGATGCGTCTGCCAATTCCGCCATTCCGGCATACTGACACACACATCAAACGCTGCCCTACTTTCGATGTTCACATATTACGTCACTGTTGCGTGCTACTGTAAAGACTTTTATTCAAGTTTTTTGAAAATATTTTGCCGGGTTAATCCTGTGTCGGAATTATACTTTCAGATTCCTTGACACATATACGGTAAATGTGATAAAATAAACGGGTATTTACATCTTAATAGATCATATTCGACGAGGATTTATGGAAAAAGAAGTATTCATAAGCTATTCCTCCCGCGATCAGCAGATTGCGGATGAGCTTGTTTCTGTTATTGAGTCAAACGGGGCAAGCTGCTGGATAGCACACAGAGATATTATCCCCGGTGCCGACTGGGCCGAATCAATAAACACAGCTCTTGATAACTGCAAGATATTCGTTCTTGTTTTCAGCAAACATTCCAGCGCTTCCGTTCAGGTGGCTAAGGAGATCACGATTGCCGTAAGCGGCAACAAGAAGATCATTCCCTACAAGATCGATGAAACACCTCTTGAGGGTGCAATGAGATACAATTTGTGCGACACTCATTGGTTCGATGCAAGCAATTCCTCCGGAACTGAATGTATGACGGAGTTAAGCAAGCTTGTTGTCAGCTATCTGAAGTCCGATATCCCTGTAGCACCAAAGACTGCGGGCTCGGGAACGGCAGCTGTACGTAGCGTTCCCGGCACGGTTCCTCTTTTGAAGCGTGCTTTTATGTTTCTTGAGGACGGAGAGTGGGATTCTGCCGACGCATACTGTGAAAAAGTTCTTGATATGGACCCCGAAAACGCCCAGGCATATCTCGGAAAATTATTGTCTGAGCTTCGTATCAGAATCAAAGACGATTTGAAGGATTGCGACAAGCCCTTTGATAAGAACAACAACTATCAGAAGGCAGTTCGCTTTGCCGATGATAAATTGAAGGCGGAGCTTACGGGATACGTAGATCATATAAAGGAACGTATAGAGTTTGAACGCAAGAAAAAGATTTACAACCAGGCAAATCTTATTATGCTCAATGCTTATTCCGAGAAAAACTTCAATGAAGCCGCTGATCTGTTCAGCTCCATCGTCGGATTTATGGATGCTGCGGCTCTTGCAGAGGAATGCCGCGCAAAGGCAAAGGATTCAATCTTAAACCAAGGTAAGGCGAAAATGGGTCACCATACGTTGGCGGGGTATTCATCTGCCATAAAGCTGTTTGAGTCTATTTCCGGATGGAAAGATGCAGATGAAAGCATTGTTATCTGCAAGCAGAGGTATGAAGAGCTGAAAGCGCAGAAGGAAGCCGAGCGCGCAGAAAAACAGCGAAAAGCCAATATTGCCGCAGAGAAGGCGAAGCGTGTTAAAAAAATAAGAATAATAAGTTTAGCCTGTGTTTCGGCTATTATCGTTATCGCTATTATTTTCGCTCCATTTATTGTTTCTGCGGTGAAATACAGAAATGCTATAAATTTGATGAAATTAGGTGAATTTGATGAATCTCACAGTATTTTCAGAGAATTAGGTGATTACCGAGATTCAAAAAGCAAGTTAAAGGAAATTCGCTCAATCCGCAGACTTGAGGAAACTAAAAATCAATTAAAAAATGTCCAGGTCGGAGATTCCATCACTTTTGGAGAGTATAACGGAAAGAGTTTGGAATGGATTGTGCTTGAAGTGACGGATGGGAAAGCACTTCTTATATCAAAGTATGCCGTTGAAACAAGAGAATTTAACGGAGATGACGGTAATGCCGTAGCATGGGAGACATGTTCCTTGCGCTCATGGTTGAATAACGAATTTATGGATTTGGCTTTTGGGTCTGCTGAGGAATCGATAGTTTCTGCAACGACAGTATCTGCCGATACCAATCCCAAATATGATACTAATGCCGGCAATGCAACTCAGGATCAGGTGTTTTTGCTCAGTGGCAAGGAGGCAGAACAGTTTTTTTCTAGTAACTACACAAGACTTTGCAAAACCGATGAGCTTGCAAGCCAAGGCTGCAGATGGTGGTTGCGAACCCCTGGTAACAATAACCAATCTGTTTCGTATGTCGATTATGAGGGTGTGATTAGATACAGTGGCAGAAACTGCTACGAGCTGAACATTGCCGTTCGTCCCGCTATGTGGGTTGAGATAGAATCTTAAACCGCACCGAAACAACCGAATAAAACGCAAAGGTACCCTATTATATCTGACTAACAGGTATGATAGGGTGCTTTTTTAGTGAATAGTGAATAGTGAATAGGTAAGGAACATTTTTGCTTTGGCAAAAATGATTTTTGTCAACGAATGGTGTTTGCTTCGATCAAACGAACAATTCATTTCAAATTCGGGTTTGTCGGTCTGTTGCAAACTAAAGTTTAGACAGTAAAAAGGCGATTCGCACCAAGTCCTTCCCCCACAGATTGGGGGAAGGTGTCACTGTGCACTCGTTATGAAATTAAGAATAACTATATTCCCGGATATAAAGCTCAAATTTTCGCTATTGAACGGGGAGTGACAGATGAGGGTTGCTACCTGGGCGAGAACCAAACTCATCAAATATCGTGTCCCTGAGAATGACAGATAATCTTGTGTTTCAGGTATACTTGCTAAAATTAAGCTTAACTTAAAT
>JAZRRC010000224.1:0-15946 GCA_045650355.1 Candidatus Avispirillum sp.
TAACTGTAGCCTTGATAGCTGCAGAGCCGGGAGCGAGAAGCTTTCTGGGGTCGAAGCCCTTGCCCTGAAGATCCTTGCCTGCCTCGATGTACTCACGTACAGCTGCAGAGAATGCGATCTGGCACTCTGTGTTAACGTTGATCTTAGCAACGCCGAGGGAGATAGCCTTCTGGATCATGTCAGCGGGGATACCTGTACCGCCGTGGAGAACGAGAGGCATATCGCCTGTCTTCTGCTGGATAGCATCGAGAGTCTCGAAGGAGAGACCAGCCCAGTTCTCAGGGTACTTACCGTGGATGTTACCGATACCAGCTGCGAGCATGGATACGCCGAGATCAGCGATCATCTTGCACTCGTCGGGATCAGCGCACTCGCCCATACCAACAACGCCGTCTTCTTCGCCGCCGATGGAACCAACCTCAGCCTCGCTGGAGAGACCCTTCTCCTCGCAAACTGCGATGAGCTCCTGAGTCTTAGCAACGTTCTCCTCGATAGCGTAGTGAGAGCCGTCGAACATGATGGAAGAGAAGCCTGCTTCGATACACTTGTAGCAGTCCTCGTATGTGCCGTGGTCGAGGTGGAGAGCAACGGGAACAGTGATGCCCATGCTTTCAACCATAGCGTCTACCATAGCAGCAACAGTCTTGAAGCCGCACATATACTTACCTGCACCTGCGGAAACACCGAGGATTACAGGGCTCTTGAGCTCCTCAGCTGTCTCAAGAACAGCCTTTGTCCACTCAAGGTTGTTGATGTTGAACTGACCAACAGCGTACTTGCCGGCCTTAGCCTTAACAAGCATTTCTTTTGCATTAACTAACATTATTAAATCTCCTTTTTGTAGTGAGAATTTCAATCAATTCATTATACCCCGATTGCTATCTAAAAATCAAGTATTTTGCAAGATATTTTTCACATATGTTTTATTATTGTATAAAAAATGTATATTAGGGTGATTTGAGATTGACATTATACTGTAAGTGGTAGTATAATTAATATATTAAATATGAAGTAAAGGAACGGTATAAAAATGAGAAGAACGAAGATCGTATGTACTATCGGCCCTGCCAGCAATAATGAGGAGACTATGGCTAAAATGATTGAGGCAGGCCTTAACGTTGCCCGTCTCAATTTCTCCCACGGTACTCACGAGGAGCATAAGAAAACTATTGAAATGTTCCGCAGTGTTCGTGATAAGATGGAGGCCTCTGCTGCAGTTATGCTTGATACAAAGGGCCCCGAGATCAGACTCCGCCTTTTTGAAAACGGCAGTGTAACTCTTAAGGAGGGTGATACATTCACACTCACAACTGAGGAGATCACAGGTAACGAACAGAGAGTTTCTATCTCTTATAAGGATCTTCCCGGTCAGGTTCACGAGGGTGTTCGCATCCTTCTTGACGACGGTAAGATCTCCATGATCGTTAAGGAAACAACAGAGAAGGATATTATCTGTAAGGTTGAGAACGGCGGCGTTCTTAAGAATCGCAAGTCTATCAACATCCCCAATTTCCCCCTCGATATGCCTTACCTCAGCGACGCTGACCGTGCAGACATTCTTTTCGGTATTGAAAACGACGTTGACTATATTGCGGCATCCTTCGTAAGAAGCAAGGCAGACGTTGTTGCTCTCCGTAAGTTCCTTGACTATAACGGCGGCCACTCCATCAAGATCATTGCAAAGATCGAGAATATGCAGGGCGTTGCCGATTTCGATAACATTCTTTCAGTTTCTGACGGTATCATGGTTGCCCGCGGTGACATGGGTGTTGAGATCGATTTCGAAAAGCTCCCCGGTCTCCAGAAGAGATTTATCCGTCAGTGCTATCAGGCAGGTAAGATCGTTATTACCGCAACTCAGATGCTTGAGTCTATGATCTCAAGCCGCACACCTACCCGTGCCGAGATAAGTGACGTTGCGAACGCAGTATTTGACGGCACAAGCGCTATCATGCTTTCTGGTGAGACTGCTGTGGGTATCGATCCTCCCAACGTAGTAAAGGTAATGGGTAAGATCGCACGTCAGGCAGAGAGCGATGCTATCAGCCTTGATGCTTATGCTAAGTACCGCTACGAGGTTGATAATGCAGATACAACAAACGCTATCTGTGATGCGGCTTGTACAACAGCTGATGACCTTAAGGCGCAGGCTATTATTGCGGTAACAAAGTCCGGTTATACGGCCCGCCTTGTTTCCAAGTTCCGCCCCAACCAGCTTATTATTGCAACAACACCCGATAAGAAGGTATTCCATCAGCTTTCCATGTCCTGGGGCGTAATCCCCGTACTTGCTCTTGAGCAGGCAGACACAGAAAGACTCTTCCGCCATGCTATCGACTGTGCAAAGCAGATAGATGCGGTAGTTCCCGGCGATACAGTTGTTATCACAGGAGGAATTCCTCTTTCCATCAACGGTACAACAAACACACTTAAGGTTGAAACTGTTGGCTAAATAATATAAAAGAAAAAGGCTGTCGCATGACAGCCTTTTTGATTTTTTAGGATGAATTTTAGTTTATCGATGTGTTTGAGTTTAAAAATGATAGGATAAAGAGGCAATTCGCACCAAAGCCTTCCCCCATGATTCGGGGGAAGGTGTCACTATGCACTTGCATTGAATTTTAGATGAGGTTTATTCCCGGAGACAAGGAATAGATCATTGATATCGAACGGGGAGTGACGGAAGAGGGTTGCTACCTGGGTGAGAACCAAACACAGCAAATTACGTGCCTTTGGAATGATGGTATAAACAATATTATACGTTCTGTCATTTCAAGATCAACTATAATTTTAAGACAGTTCTTGTGCAGATGTTCAACCCTCTTTCGTCACCCTTCGGGTGCCACCTTCCCCCCAATCATGGGGAAGGCTTTATAACGTTCTCCTTCACTCGTATTTTTTGTGCATCAAATTTCTCGGAACTGTCAATGCCACTTTCTACAACATATCAACTTTTCCTTTCCGATAAACCTAAATATTAAACCTTCCTTTAAATCTCATTCCACCGCTGATATGTTTACAATAATACAGCTATCTGATATACTGGATACAGAAAAGAGATGCGCGTCCTTTTAGAGAAAGGAAGGAATAGAAAATGTTAAGCTTTGGACAGAGACTCAAGTTTTTAAGAAGGGAATCGGGCCTTTCGCAAAACGATCTTGCGGAGCAGCTTTTCGTGTCTGTACAGTCTGTTTCAAAATGGGAATGTGATAATGCAATGCCCGATATCGGTCAGATCGTCCCCCTCGCCGCCATCCTCGGGGTTACTACAGATTGCCTCCTTGGTGTGGGAACGGATGAAAAAGCGGACAGAGAGAAGTGTTTTGAAGCCTGTGAAAATATTTGGAAAAAACATAACGGAAACAGTTATGAAAATAATGCATGGTTTATGGGCTACGAAATTTTTCACGATTTTATAAAAAAGTATCCCCTTGCTTATGATATGAAACTTTGTTGTGCAACCAATATATTTAACTATTTTAACAGTAGTATTGACGGAACTCGATATCAGATTCCCAAAGATGAGGAAAAAGACTTGTACGATGAAGCAGTAAAGCTACTGACGACTATAATAAACCGCAGTAACGATCCTGGTTACTTAATGGAAGCAAGAGAGGTCCTGATTTTACTGTATTTGTACAAGAAAGAATATGAGAAGGCGATTTCCGTATCTGAGGAATTGCCTAAAAAATACTGTATTCATGCAAGGCAGTTGTTGGAAATATATGCAAGGCAAAAGGATTATGAGAAGGCTCTTGAAACGGCAAACGGTATATGTGAGTTTGATTCTTGGATGTATCTCAATAGCCTTTTCCAGAGAGGAAGACGGATTTCCGTGTTTGGTAATGCAAGGAAAAAAGAGGCGATTGCAGCATGGTACGATCTTCTTGAAGCTGCAAAACTTAACTATCGAATGTTCGATGAGGAATGGGCTTGGAGTTGGATAAAGGATGCGTATATTATGCTTTCCAACGATCATATTGCTATATCGGAATTTGATAAAGCCTTTGAGATAATGAATGATTTTGTTGATTGTCATATTGAGTTCTACCGTCGGATAGAAGAAAAAACGGATCCCGAGCATAAAAATCAGAAAAAATACTACGAGCCCGAGTGGTATATGCGTCAGTGCTATAATTGGTGCTTCCCAACAGATGATAACATCATAACCAACGATCCTCGTTACAAGGAATGTTGCCAAAAGATGGCACTTGCAATAGAATCACTTAAAACCTGATACAGAAAACGACCAAGCTTTGCTTGGTCGTTTTCTTGATAAAGAATTCGCGATTTTAACATCCGTATTTAATTATGCGAAATTTGATGAACTTAACGAACAGATTCCTGAGAACCCCTACCCTACGATTATGTTATACATTATCGTTCGTTTGTACATCAAATATTGTATTGGTTCGCGTGCTGATATGAGGCGACCGCAGGTCGCCCCTACGCGTTTGAAGATAACGTTTGTTAATTGGATGAAATTATGCTTTCTTCTTTATAAAATCGGGGACTTGTGTCAGCATAATAGCTGTGAACATAAGGGCGCAGCCGATCCATTCGCGGGCGGTGGGAAGCTGAACACTTCCGAGGAATGCAGTGAAAACAATGGTTCCGAGAACTGCAAAGAGAGATTCAAGGCTCATAAGAATTGACGCTACTGTCGGGTCAGTTCTTTGCTGTCCGAGAATCTGAAGGGTGTATGCAACTCCGCTTGAAAGGATGCCCGCATATGCAACGGAGATCCATCCGTCCATGATGGCCCCAATAGAGGGGGATTCGAAAATGAACATTGCTATACCCGAGATCACCGCACTTGTGAAAAACTGGATGCAGGAGATGCGGATGCCGTCAAGGGGTGAAGCGAGGGTATCGATAACGGTGATGTGGAGTGCGAATACCACAGCGCAAAGGAGAGTAACAATGTCGCAGGGAAGAATGGAAAAATCTCCCTGAATACAAAGGAAATAAAGTCCGAGAACTGCAATTCCCACGCTTGCCCACACGATGGGGTGAGCCTTTTTCTTGAGAAACAGTCCGTAAACGGGAACGAGGACTATGTAGAGTGCTGTGATAAAGCCTGCCTTGTCGCTTGTTGTGCCGAGGGCGATGCCGTACTGCTGCAAAAGCGCCGCAACTGTGAGGACAACACCGCAGATTATGCCAACGGTAAGAGTTTTCTTTTTTGTGTTTTTGTCGGGAGCCTTGTACGTGCCCTTTCTTTTCTTGAGCCCATCGTTTGCAAGAATGATGGGGATAAGGAAAAGACCGCCGAGGACGCTTCGCGCTGCCTGATAGGTGAGGGGACCCATGTGGTCCATGCCCTCGCTCTGAGCTACGAAGGTAGTACCCCAAAGAAGCGCCGCAAGCAGAAGCATTAAGTTGCCGATCAGTTTCTGTGATTTCATAAAACCTCTGGTTGATTGATGGATTAAAATTGGGTTTTGAGAGAAGGGATACGGTCGCTTTTTTGTAAAAAAGCTCCGCAAAAAACTTCAAAAATGGGTACAGTTAAACGTTATAGGCAAAAGCTGCAGGGCATAGCCCTGCGGCACCAAAGGTGCCTTGCCCGTGAAAAAGCATTGAGAAAATGAATAAATTCATTTTTCAATGCTTTTTTATTACGGGCCTTTTGCCTTAATGTATCTTTGTATTTTTGAAGTTTCTTTGCTACTTTCTTCTCAAAGAAAGTAGGTTAACCTCTCTACTATTCGCTCATAAATATTCTCCCCATCACGAAGGATAGGGAGAATAAAAAATTCTTATTTCTTTGCTCTCTTTCTTGCGGGGCGGCGGTGGGTTGTGGAGCACTGACGGTAGTCAAAGATGGGGGGCACCTTTGCAGTATTACGGTCAAACTCTGTGCCGTCACGCTTAGCCTTTGCCTCTTCAATGAGAAGCCAGAGCTCTGTGATGATTGTCTCGCCCTCGCGGATATCGGGGAGGATAAGTCCGCCGTTTTCCCAGAGAACGATCTCAGCCTCTTCGATGTGACCGAGGCGGATATGAGCAACTGTTGCATAGAGGCGAACTCTGCCGTTTGCACGAACCTCGTCGGGCATGGAGCTGTAAAGCTCGAGGGCCTCTGCATACTTTTCAGCGCCTACAACGATCTCCATTGCTTCCTTTGCGATGGAAACGTCGTGGGGAAGCATTCTTGCTGCGTTCATAACGTGGAGACTTGCGTTCTCCATATCGCCGATAACTCGCTTAACTACGCACTTGCCGTACTCTGCCCATGCGGAGTTCTTGATAGCCTGAGACTTTTCAAGCTCGATCCAGCCATCGTTGAGACGTCCGTCTGCGATATAGGACATACCGAGCTGAAGGGAAGCGTACCAGTTTTCCTTATCTGTGCTTTCAGCAGCCTCTTCCATAAGGCGTGTCCATTCGGGCTGAAGCATCCAGGAAATGGGGGAGTCGTTTTCGTCGTGCTCAAGATACTTCTTGTCGTTGAGAAGGCTTACCCAGTCTGCCTGCTCCTCGCCAACGGTACCGAAGTCAAGGTGGGGAGTCATCTGAGGTCTGCCGTTCTTTTCACGGAGAAGGTTTTCAAGAGCGCCCCATCCGCTTCCACGGAAAATAAGCTCGCCGTCAGCTGCGCTTCTTGCCATAGGCTTTGTGCTTTCGAGAAGCTCGTCCATCTTTTCGTCTGTGATGATCTCGTCAAGATGGGCAGCCACCTCAGCCTTTGCAGCCTGCCACTCGCCGTGAACTGTGTCGCCGTCAGCGGAGAGTGCACCGTAAGCCTCAAGCCATTCCCAGGTTGTATGGGGAGGCATGGGGAGGCACTCGTACTGAGTATGAGCGATACCGCCCTGAAGCTCAACGTATCTGTCGGGAGAGCCATCTGTTGTGAGGTATTCCTGCCAGCGGTCGCCGCCGGGATTCTGACCCCAGCAGAAGAGCTTTCTGCCCTTGAGGCGGTATGTGGATGCGAAGATAAGGCCGTAGCCGTCAGAGTCGAGACAAGCCTCGAACTTTCTTGCCTTATGGGGGATATTATAGAAATAGTCGCCTGCGGCGGGAACGTTGATGGGGTATGTAACGTCGTCGCCGTTATATTCGGGGATATCTACCTTGCTTGTGTTGTTATCAGCTACGAAGGTAGTGTCCGCATTTACAACGATTCTTGTATCGGGAGTTTCGGGAGCCGCAATGTTGGACCACCAGTACATGGGAACAACGTCGGGCAGGGGATTGATGATTCTGTTTCTTGCGAAAAGAACCTTGCTTCCTGCGGGAAGGAAGAAGTCCATCTGCTGAACTACACGGCGGATACGGTGGAACTCATACATACGGAGAACGGGAGTACCGTCCTCAAGGTGAGTTGTTGTTGTGAACATAGTCTCGCAGGTGTGAACGTGGTGACCGAACATACCGCAGTTCCATTCAACACCGCCTGATGTCCATGCGTTTCTTGCCGCAAGGTTGCAGGGGCGCATTACGGGGTTTGTATAGAGAAGGTCCTTGCCTGCCTCCTTATCGAAAAGAGACATCATCTTTCCGCCCCATTCGGGAAGGAAAACTGCCTTAAGGTATTCGTTCTCAAGAACAACTCCGTTCATTTCCTTATCCTTGAGCTCACGGGTGTACATATCCTGCATCTTGTAGGGGAAGCAGGAGGGAACGTGTCCGTAGCCTATGTAGAGCTCATCGTCCTCGGTAAGACCGGAGTCGCCGTTGCGGTGCCAGAAGTTGAGCTTCTGAAGACCGGGAAGGCTTGAAGTGCCGTTCATATCCTGGCAGGGCATATTAAACTTTATAAATTCAAGAGTTGTTGCCATATTAAACCTCACTTATTAAGATAGGGAATAACCTTTGTGATATCACCGGCACCCATAATAATTATCATATCGTTTTCAGTTGCGTTTTCGTTGAGATAGTCTGCAATATCAGTAAACTGCGCGATGAAGCGGGCATTGGCACCGAGAGAGTCGATCTTATCGGAGAGGGCCTCGCTTGAGGTGCCGTAAATATTTGTTTCTCTTGCGGAATAGATGGGAGCGAGGATGATCTCATGCGCTCCTCCGTTTGCAAGAGATTCGGCAAAATCGTCAAAAAGCTCTGCAGTTCTGGAATAGGTGTGGGGCTGGAAAACGCAGAAAACTCTTTCGTAGTCCATCTGAGCTGCCGCAGAGAGGGTAACTGCGATCTCTGTGGGATGATGAGCATAGTCGGAGTATACTGCCGCGCCGCAGTCTGCATCACGGTCAGCTCTGTCCATTCTTCTTCCTGCGCCGCGGAACTTTGCAAGACCGCGTGCAATAGCCTCACCCTCGCCTCCGCAAAGGTGGCAGGCTGCAGCCGCCGCAAGTGCATCGCAGATGCAGTGTGCGCCTGCAACTGCAAGCTCAACGTGGCAGAGAAGCTCGTTTTTATAGTAGATATTAAAGTGACCGCAGCCGTGAACGAAGGTGATATCGTCAGCTCGGTAGTCAGCTCCGTCGCATTCAACGCCAAATGTCACAAGGCGACCCTCAAAGCCCTTTGCCGCCTCCATAACGTCGTCGTCAGCGCAGTTGACGAGGGCGATTCCGCCGTCTGTCAGCGCCATAAACTTTCTGTATGACTCGTGGATCTGCTTCATTGACTTGAAGTAGTCAACGTGGTCCATTTCGATATTGAGAACAACGGCGATGGTGGGGTAGAAGGAATGGAAGGAGTCCATATACTCGCAGGCCTCGAAAACGAAGAAGTCCTCGCCGCCGATGCGGTGGTAGCCGCCAACGTCCTTCATAACGGCACCGCAGGATGCGGTGGGGTCAAGACCGGCTTCAGTGAATACGATCTCAGTCATAGAGGTTGTGGTAGACTTTCCGTGCATACCGGAAATACCGATACGCTGACCGTAGCCGGACATAAGATAGCCGAGATAGTCAGCTCGGGAGATGCAGGGAATACCCTTCTTCTTTGCCGCTGCGTATTCGGGGTTTGTTTCGGGGATAGCTACTGTGTAGATAAGAGCGTCGATGCCTTCGATATGGGAGGCATCCTCCTCGTAATAAACTGTGATGCCGAGAGACTCAAGCTCCTCGGTTACGGGAGTTCTTGTTCTGTCATAGCCTGAAACCTCGTGTCCGCGAAGACGGGAGATATGGGCAAGAGAGCACATTGAAACGCCGCCGATTCCGCAGAAAAAGAGGCTTTTTTTGCCGTCAAGTATCTTGGAAATAACTCCGGCGCCAAAATTGGTATTATCGAGAGCCATAATAAACCTCATCTGAAATTATAATATATATCATTATATCATATACTCCCGGAAAATGAAACAGGAAAAAGAAAAATAATACAGTCAACTTTTTTTGTTTTAAATTGTAAATTATTTATAATTTAACTGTACAAAACGGGTGAGTTTATGCTATAATGCTATTTTAGTAAGTTATCAGCTTCATAAGTGAGGTATATATGATTGAAGTATCAAACCTTGTAAAGGTATACGGCACCAATCTGGCGCTGGACGGTGTTTCCTTCACTGTGGGAGAGCGAGAGATCCTTGGATTCCTCGGCCCTAACGGTGCAGGCAAATCCACCTGTATGAATATTATGACCGGTTATCTCTCCTCTACCTCCGGTACTGTCAAGATCGGTGGAGTGGATATTTCCGAAAAGCCCGATGAGGTTAAGAAGAATATAGGCTTTCTTCCCGAGCAGCCCCCTCTTTACGGAGATATGACTGTTCTTGAGTATCTCAGCTTTGTATATGAGCTCAAGGGCTGCAAGTTTAACCGTGAAAAGCATCTTGAGGAGATCCTCAAGGTGACCCGTCTTACAGACGTTAAGAAGAGAATTATAAAGAATCTCTCCAAGGGCTACCGCCAGAGAGTGGGCATCGCTCAGGCACTTGTTGGAAATCCCAAGGTCCTTATCTTTGACGAGCCTACCGTTGGCCTTGACCCTAAGCAGATCATTGAGGTAAGAAACCTCATCAGAACTCTCGGCAGAGATCATACTGTCATTCTCTCAACCCATATTCTTTCCGAGGTTCAGTCTGTTGCAGACAGAATCATCATCATCAACGAGGGTAAGGTCCTCGCCGATGAAAAGACGGAAAGCATCAACCGTGCCATTAATGAAAACGTTCGTTATATGGTTAAGATCTGCGGACCCCAGAAGGAGGTTCTTGCAGCTCTCAAGGAGGTCAGCGGTGTGACTCATGCTGAGATCTCCAGCGAAAGAGAAAAGGACAGCTTTACCTACCACGTTGAGAGTGAGGCGGGATTCGATATGAGAAAGAATCTTTTCTTTGCTATGGCAGAGAAGTCCTGGCCTATCATCGCTCTTGAGCAGGAGGGCGTATCCCTTGAGGACGTGTTCATCAAGCTCACAGACGTAAAGTCAACAAAAGAGCAGACTAAGAGAAGAGGAGGAAGAAGATAATGCTTGCGATTTTCAAAAGAGAGCTTCGCTCTTATTTCACAACCCCTACGGGATATATCTTTGCAGCGATCTTCCTTTGTGCATCAGGCTTCCTTTTTGCCTTCTGCACACTTCAGATGCAGACTGCAGACGTTTCCTCTTATTTTCAGTTTCTGATGTACGCATATATCGTCATCATTCCCCTTCTGACAATGCGCTCCTTCTCCGAGGAAAAAAAGAGCGGAACAGAGCAGCTTCTGCTCACATCTCCCGTAAGCCTTATTTCCATGGTTATGGCTAAGTTCCTTGCGGCTTTCACAATGTTTTTCGGAACACTTCTTGTGAGCTGCATATATTTCTTCACCCTCGGTCTTTATGCAACAGACCCTAACTGGGCAAAGATCATCGGTTGTACCTTCGGAATGCTTCTCGTCGGTATGTGCTTTATTGCCATCGGTATCTTTGTTTCATCCCTGACAGACAGCCTCTTTGCAGCGGCTCTCGGTACTATCGGTATTCTTGCGGGACTTGTTGTGGTTGCTATCATCAACGGACTTATCGACAGCTATTTTGTTCGTATTATTTTTGACTGGCTTTCCATCTACTCAAGATACCTCAACTTCACTTACGGTATTTTCGATATTGCAAGTGCTGTTTACTATATTTCCATCTGCGTTGTATTTCTGTTTCTTACCGTGCGCGTTTACGAAAAGCGCAGACTTGCATAAGGAGGCCGTGCTGTGAGAAGAAAAAAGTTTTATAATGATTCAAAAAAGAAGAAGTTTGCATTCTATCAGACTGCAATAACAGTTCTTTTTGTTGCTTTTGTTATCGTGCTCAACACTGCAATTTATGCACTTGCCGAACATTTCCTCTGGTATATCGATATGACAGAGGGTCAGGTGTTCACATTAAGCGATGAAGCAAAGGCACTTTTGACAGCTGTAGAAAAAGATTCCGATAAGGAAGTCAACATTTATTTTACAGTTGATCCCGATAAGATATATGCCGCCAGCCCTTATCTTCACTACGTTTATCAGACCTCTCTCGAGATGGAGAAGGAGTATGATTATATCAACGTTAAGTGCGTGGATATAGTGAAGAACCCCAACTTTTTCAGAAAATATTATGCAAGTGCCGCACAGGATATTTACACTACAAGTGTGATAGTTGAAAGCGGTGAAGAATTCCGTCTTTTTGCAATCGAATCCTTCTTTGTAAACAATGAGGACGGATCCATCTGGGCATACCAGGGTGAGTATAAGATCATTTCCGCTATCCTTTCAATGACTGCGGCAGATATGCCCACCGTTGCCTTTACAACAGCTCACGGTGAAAGCACCGATAAGGAAGCATCTGCATTCAAGAGCCTTTTTGAGGATGCGGGATTTGACGTTGAGACCGTAGACCTTTCAAAGGATGATTTCTCCGATGATACAAGAATCGTCGTTATCAATAACCCCGTATATGACTTTGCGGGTATTGAGGGCGATAATGCAAACGAGATAGAAAAGCTTGATAAATTCCTCGACAGCTACGGATGCCTTATGGTATTCTCAAGCCCCGAGCATTCCGGCAATCTCAAGAACCTTTCCGAGTTCCTCAGCGAGTGGGGCATTGCTTTTACAGCAAATACCTACGTGAAGGATACTCAGAATGCAATTTCCGTTGACGGAAAGTCTGTATATGCAAAGTACGGAAAGGACACCCTCGGTGCTTCTCTCTATACCGATATTACAGACCTCGATACAGCTCCCAAGACAGTTCTCAGAAATGCAGCTCCCATTGAGATACTTTTTGAGAATAATTCTGCTCTTGACGGAACAAGACTTGTTTCCCCCGTTCTCCTTTCTCATGAAAGTGCAGTTGCTGTAAAGGACGGAGAAGAGAAGAAGCTTGGCGAGGCTCCTCTTATGACTATCTCAAGAGAGACACGAATCGTTGAAAACGAGGAGTATTATTCTTACGTAATTGCCTGCGGAAGTGCAAACTATGCCGATGGCGCATGGCTTCTTTCCAACAGCTACGCAAACAGCGATATTATTTATAACGCAATGAGAATCACAGGTCGTGAGCGAGTTCTTGCAGATATCGAGTATAAGGTGCTTGATGATACAGAGCTTGTTATAACAACAGCTCAGGCTAACAGCTGGACGGTCGTTCTTACTGTAACTCTTCCCGTTATCCTTGCAATTGCAGGCGCTGTTATCTGGATAAGGAGAAAGAATTTATGAGAAGACAGGGAATACTGATTGTTGTTTTCGCTGTTCTCTTTGCTGTTTCTCTTGCGGCTTACTTCATCTTCATCAAGCCTATAACAACCCCCGTAGAAAAAGCTGAGGAGGCTCCCGAAACTGAAAAGGGAGAGGAGCTTGATTCCAAATTCCGCTTTTTCATGTTCGGTTCACTTGAGAGAAATGAGATAGCCTCCATTACAGTTGATAACGAATACGGCGGCTTTACATTTGAAAACGACGGAGATGGAAACTTCCATATCAAGGGATATGATACGGTTCCCTATAATCCCGAGCTTTTTGCACAGCTTGTTAATATTACCTCATATACTCTTTCAAAAACAAAGGTGGGCTCCAATCTCACCGATGAAAAGATGGAAGAGTACGGACTTCTCGAGCCCGTGGCAAGCTGGACTGTAACTGCCCTTTCAGGTGACAGCTATACGGTTTACGTTGGTGATAAGCTGCTGACGGGCGGCGGATACTACTGCAAGCTTGAAGGAAGAAACAGCGCATACGTGCTTGGAACTAACGTTGAAGCAGCAGTACTTGTTCCTATTGAAAAGTACGTAACTCCCGTGCTTGTTGCGGGAATGACAAATGATAATTATTACCTCACAGACGATTTTACTGTCTACCGTGACGGCGAAAAGCTTCTCAGCCTCTCTCTTGTTCCTAAGGATGAGCAGGAAAACGAGAAAGCTCTTGCAGAGGTAATAATGGATTATCCCACAGCATACTATCCCAACAGCTCCCTTTACTATACGATCATATACGATTATATGGAGCTTGTGGCAGAAAGCTGCGAAAAGCTTGGTGCATCAGCAGAGGACCTTGAGAATGCAGGTCTTGCAGAGCCCGCTCATATGATAACCTTTGTTCATAACAAGGCAAAGTATGAGCTTCGCTTCAGCGAGCTGACTGAGGATGGATATTACTATGCATATTCAAATTTCTGTCCCAACGTAATAGCACGCTGCAACGGAGAAAGCTTTAAGTATCTGGAATACGATCTTATTGAATGGATCGAGGAGTATGTATTCCAGCAGTATATTACCGATATCGATAAGATGGAGGTAAAGACTGATAAGGTTGAGGCTCAGTTCAATCTGACACATGATTTTGCAGAGGATGGAGACACAGTTACTCACGTCAGTGCAAACGGCAAAAATCTCAGCGATGATCAGGTTTCAAACTTCAGACAGTATTATAAGTCTTTCCTGGCAATTGCAATCCAGGACTATTATTACGACGATGAGTACTGTACTCTCACAGAGGATGAGGTTAAGGAAATGATCTCCGACAAGAGCCGTGCATATCTTGTGTTCAATTATGAGACAACCGACGGAGAGGGCGCAGAGCTTTGCTTCTACGAATATTCCACAAGACATTCTCTTGTAACTATAAACGGTGTTGGTGAATTCTACGTGCTCACAGACCTTGTGAAAAAGGTTGAAAATGATACTGTAAGAATTCTCAACGGAGAAACAGTTACAGCGTTTGATAAGAACTAAAACAAAAACCTGCAACGGCTTTTTTGGCTGTTGCAGGTTTTTCTTTTCTGCAATCGTGATTGACAATTACTTTGGCGTTTGGTAAAATTAGATATAAAATAAATTTATCGGGAGGCGATATTTTGAAAAAGACACTAAAAGCAATACTTTGGTCTGTTGCTATGGCGGCTATTATTTTTGCGCTGTGCGTTGGCGCATTTACATCGTCCGCTGTAAGCGATGACCCTGCTGACAGCTATATCAAGCAGGCGGCAGAATATGAGGACAGCTCTCTTTCCATGTGGTTTGAGCATTCCTTTAAAAAGGTGTTTACAAGCGACGTTACCCCCTCCGGGATGGACACCTATTCTGTTTATATGGGTAGGAATGAGATCGAGAACGCCCAATTCGTTCTTTATTCCGATACAGACAAAACAGGCATGAGGGCTGAGATCACAGCCTTTACAGACAAGGACGGCAATACTGTTCCTGCGGAGATATACTACCAGATGTATATCACAACGGATAACCTTCGCGCTGACTCCGTCAGAGGAATGACAATGGAGAACTCCATTATCCGAGAGGGAGAGACACCCGACCCTATTGCTCCCCTCAAGAACGTTGGAACCTTTAAGCTTGTTGGCGGTAAGAGCCAGGCATTCTATATCAGACTGAAGTCCGGTGAGGATACTGCCTCCGGCTGGTATTCCGCTCAGCTTGATATCAAGAATTCCTCCGGACAGATCGTTAAGACCGCTACTGTGTTTGCATACGTATGGGATTTCGTTATTGACGAAAAGACAGAGTTCCAGACCTCTATCTATTTTGATAAGAAGGCAAACTTTGGCGGAACCTATCAGGGATACTTTGATTATCTCCTTGAAAACCGTATCGTTGGTATGGACGTGCCCGGAAACTTTAATTCTTCCAACCCCTATCTCACAAATCCCCGCGTTAACACTATCCGCGTGGGAACCGGCGGCGGATATATGGACAGCCAGTTCAATTACTCCTCATACAATGACGTTTACAGCGATCTTAAGGGCTCGAAGATATGGGACGAGATCAAGGATAAGCTCTATTTCTATACCGTTGACGAGCCTATGAGCCAGGAGCAGCAGGACGCAGTTCTTGCCGCAGGCGGACAGAACTCCCGTCACACTGTAACTGACGTTATTGAAAGAGATCAGCTTCTTGACAGATACTGGGGCGATATGGCGCAAACCTGCGTTCCCTACCACCAGAACCATCCCTACCCCTATTACCACTACAACCAGAGCCTCGACAGCTATGCTCCCGAGGATAAGATGGACGCGACCCAGGCAATGATCGATACAGATTCCTGCCGAGTATGGTGCCCCCTCCTTACAGCATTCACTCCTCACGAGGAGCTTGATCCCGACTATGCCACAAACTACACCACACGCCGCAACGTGCGCACCATAACGGCGCAGATCTCAGGCTTGTACGCAATTCCCAATCCCTCTTCCGTTACCGGCTACGACTACCACGGCAGCTTCTATGACTGGGACAGCATTTACGGTGAGTTCAATGACCGTGTAATGTCTGACATCGTCATTAAGAATGAAAAGTACAATACAAATTCTTATAAGATGTGGACATACCTTGCAGGCTGTAACAATCAGTATACATATGCCCATCACCTTATAGAAAATACCGGTATCCAGACAAAGATGCTGTTCTGGCAGTGCTATCAGCAGGATATCACAGGCTATCTCTACTACTATGCAAACGAGTGGGACGGCACTGAGGTTGATTCAACTGATACAGGTGCTCTGACAATGCTTGAGTGGACTCCCGGTATCACCAAATATGACGGTCTTTATGACATCTACGGTG
>JAZRRC010000225.1:0-6341 GCA_045650355.1 Candidatus Avispirillum sp.
TCCCCCTCACAGCTGCAAGCATCTGAGAGGTGGAGGCTTTTGTTTCGTGCAACATTCGCTATACCAATTTCATCTCCTCTTCAAACTCCGATTTATCGGTTCAAATAACCGTTGAAATAATTGTTTGTTTGTTGTATCATAGGATGTAGTAAGAAATTCGCAATTAAAGATTAAAAAGAAAGCAGAAAAATGAAAAAGCAAACTCAAAGGGAGAAAAATCCTTATCCCAATTCCGATTCCAATAAAAGATATCAGACCTTTGATTACTATATGAAAAAGCGCTTCGGGGGCAAATGTGCAAAGATATCCCTCGATGCAGGGCTTTCCTGCCCCAATATCGACGGCACCGTAGGATGCGGCGGATGCATCTACTGCTCAGGCGGCTCCTCGGGTGCGCAGTGCGCGGGAAGTCTGCGCCGGCAATACGACGGGGGAGTCAGCGCTGTTTCTTCCAAGTGGGACGTCGCCCGATTCGTGCCCTATCTTCAGGCACATACCAACACCTATGCCCCTGTGGAAAGGCTCAGAGAAATATATGATGAGGCAGCATCCTTTCCCGGTGCGGTAATGCTTGCCATTGCAACGAGAGCCGATTGCCTTAGTGACGAGGTTATCGAGCTTTTGGTGGAAACCTCAAAAAAGATACCCCTTCTTGTGGAGCTTGGGCTTCAGAGCGTCCACGATGATACTGCAGAGAGAATCAACCGAGGTCATACTTATGAAGCCTTTCTTTCGGGCTATAACCGCCTTCGTGCAGCAGGAGGCGATATTGCAATAACAGTACACCTCATAAACGGTCTCCCCGGTGAAACTCGGGAAATGATGCTTGAAAGCGCCCGACAGGTGGCTGCTCTACGCCCCGATATGGTAAAGCTTCATCTTTTGCATATCCTCAAGGATACGGCTCTTGAGGGAATCTATCTCTCAGGGGAATATACCACAATGGAGAGAGAGGATTATATCGATACCGTTGTGCGCCAGATAGAATTGTTCAGCCCCGATACTGTCATTGCGCGAATCACGGGAGATGCCCCTGCAGAAAGCCTTGTTGCTCCCGAATGGTGCCGCAAAAAAACAGCTGTTGCCAACGATATAGATAAGGAAATGTTTTCCCGAAACACCTACCAGGGAAGACTATACTGAAATAGTTATTTGTACACAATTTATTAACTATTTTTATGTTAAATATAGTTGATTTTTTTGTCTAACGATGTTACAATGTAGGTGCAAAATATATTTAAACCTAATGGAGTTTTTTATGAAATACGGAAAGCGTTGGAGCATCAGTAAGGATAAAAAGCAGGAATATATTGACAGACTTCTTCCTCATCTGGCAGCCCTAAGAGCAAGAGCAGGTCTTTCTCAGGACGAGCTTGCAGGTCTTGTAGGCGTATCAAGACAGACCTACTGCCTCACAGAGTCAGGTGCAAGAAGCCTTTCCTGGAATACATACCTTTCCATTGTAATGTTCTTTGATTATAACTGCAAGACACACGATCTTCTCCGTGGCATCGGAGCTTTTCCCGAGGATCTTTTCTATCAGTTCAATCCCGGTGAGGAGAATATCGGAGAAACATCATTCTCCAATGCTCCCGAGCTTGACAGACTCTTCGGCGAGCTTGACGCAAGCGGAAAGAACGCTGTGAGAGCGGCTCTTATCTGCGAGTATGCCCGCTGCGAATCTCTTGATAAGGCAGAGCTCATCAAGCTTATGAACGAGCTTATTTCAAGTAAATAATAATGAACGCCCCTTTGAGTTTCTCAAAGGGGCGTTTTTTTATTCTTCTTCAGCAGCTGTGGTTGCTTCTTCGGTTTTTGTTTCTTCCGTTTCTTCGGCTTCTTCTTTATCCGCATCCTTTTCAGGCTCGGAGGGGGATTCTTTATCCTTTGCTGCCTTACCCTTTTTGATAAGGATAATAACAGTTACGAAAAGAATTCCGGAAATCAAAAGAGCTAAAACGGCAACAATGATAATCTTTGCGGTCTTATCGATTTTGGGTGCAAGCTCTTCCTTGAAAATCTTTTCGCAGCCGTTTTCGCAGGAGTATTCAACAGAGCCTGTTGAAAGCGCTGTAGCCTCTTTTTTTGATGAGGGCTTTTCACTCTTTTTATGTCCGAGAGCCTTTATAGTCTTTGTTTCAACGTATGAACAAACGGAGCAGGTAAGAGTTGCGATTCCGTCCTTTTCGCAGGTTGCATCTGCTGTGACGGTACGGTCAAAGGTGTGACCCGTAGCCTCTGTAAGAGCCTCCTCGGAATATGCGCAGACGGTACACGTTTTTGTCACGTTGCCCTTTTCCGTGCAGGTGGGAGGAGTGTTTGTCGTAGTTTCAAAGCTGTGTCCCGTTTTTTCGATAACCTCGTCGATGGCAGTATCGCATCTGAGGCAGCTGCCCTTTTTTGAGCCGTCCTCAGTACAGGTGGGCGCCTTTATTGCGTTTTCGGGAAGGGAATGACCCAGAGGAGGGAAGGTGTCTCTTTCCTTGTGTGAGCAAACGGAGCAAAGCTTGTCAGCATAGCCCTCCTCGAGACAGGTAGCATCTTTTTTGTCTGTAACAGTAAAGCTGTGGCCTGTAGCAGCTTCTTTGTCAACGTAGCTTGCGGCGCAGACTTTACATTTATATTTGTTTCCGCCGTCCGTTGTACAGGTGGGGGATGTGTAGCCTTCAAACTCGTATGTATGACCCTCAGCCTTTATGGTTTCCGTAAATGAGGAAGTACAGGTCTTACACTTCCAGGTCTGGTAGCCGTCTGTGGTATGGGTGGCACTTACGTTTTTTATAAGCTCAAAGATATGGTCCATGGGAGCAGGGACAGTTTCCGTGGACATATGGATATCTCCTGCCCAGCCCTTGTCCTTGAGATTCTGTGTGATGCGGCACTCAAGCACAAGTTTTCCGTCACGTCCGCAGGCGGCGGGAGTATTTTCCTTTGTCACCCAGTAATGATTGGTGGGTGCTGCTGCAAGGAGAGTTGTGTTTCTTCTGTGATCGCAAACGGAGCAGCGCTCGCTCATTTTGCCTGTGTAGACGCAGTTAGAGGGGAAGTCCTGCTTTGCGGCGGAATATACGTGGGTGTGGTTTGTGTAGTAATTAATGATGGCACGGGCCTCTGCCTTTGCTATCTTTTCAAGGGTGCCCTCGGCACAGAGGATGTTGGAATCATTGTAATTGGAGAAATATCCGTGCTCAACGATGATGGATTTGATGCCGAATTTAGCGCACCAGGTGGGGATGCCGTAGTAGTCGGAGAGAACGCCCAGAGAGGGGTCCTGGCAGTCCCACTGACGGGTAGAGTTCCAATAATAGCCTTCGTTGTCGGGACGGCGGCGCACTCCGTTGTTTGTAAGACCTGTTGCGGCGGATATCTCAGATGCAATGGAGCTTGAGAGAGAAACAGCTGCATAGGCGTCAAAAACGGAGGTGTAGGTGGTAACACCGTGAACAGAGGGATTGGGGTTTCCGTCAAAGTGAAGGCTGATGAGAAGGTCTGCATTGACTCTGTTTGCAACCTCAGCTCTTTCGTAAAGCTCCATATCGTAGTCGCCTGTTCTTGAAAGATAAACGTTAAAGCTTCCGTTGCTTTCAAGCTCTGCCTTAATAAGGTTGGCAAGCCTGAAGGTGTATGTTTTTTCTGCAATACCTCGTGTTGCGGCACCAGTGTTGAATCCTCCGTGACCGGGGTCAAGAACGATATTTATCTTATCGGTGCCGGAAAATGCGGCAGAAGTATTTACTGCAGTGAGAGGGAACGTGAGAAAAATAAGTAAAGCGCAGAGAAGTATGGCTGCGATTCTTTTCATAAATATATACCCCGTATAAAAGCACAATTACAATAATTATATCACTTTCGACTCTTTTCGTCAATTATCCTTGACTATAAATTCAAAAACATTGACAGTTATAATAGAAATATGTTAGAATACGTTTGTTGAGAAAGGAGGAAAGAAAATGAAAAAAATCAAAGAGTTTTTGTCATTCACGCCCTTTGAAGCGGGTCTTTGGATAATATCGGCACTTGTTACTGTTGTTAGCTACATCCTTGCCCCCGAAGGAGGATTGCTCAATTTTCTTGCTTCCTTCATAGGAGTAACGTCAATTATTTTTGTAGCCAAAGGCAGAGTGGCAGGTCAAGTTCTTTCCTGCTTTTTTTGTTTGATCTACGGATACGTTTCTCTCAGATACTGCTATTACGGCGAGCTTATCACATATATGGGAATGTCCTTTCCCATGGCTCTTGCTTCTGTCATATCATGGATGAAAAATCCCTACAAGAACTCAAAAGAGGTTGAGGTTGCTTCGCTTTCAAAGAAAAGTGTTGTTTTGCTTTGTCTGATAACTGTTTGTGTAACCGTCAGCTTTTATTTCATTCTCGGTGCGCTTGAAACAGAGAATCTATTTGTCAGCACCCTGTCTATCGCAACAAGCTTTGCTGCATCGGGACTCACGTTCCTCAGAAGCCCCTATTATGCTCTTTTGTATGCGCTTAACGATATTGTTCTCGTAGTGCTGTGGGGACTTGCTTCTTTGGAGGATCCGTCGTATATTATAATGGTCGTCTGCTTTGTAACCTTCCTTGCCAACGATATGTATGCGTTCTTCAACTGGAAGCGTATGAGAAAAAGGCAGAACAAAAATCTGTAATTATTGAAAAACCCCTTGAAAACCAACGGTTTTCAAGGGGTTATCTTATTTATCCTTCTTGTTTTCAATATGCTCGCGCTCAATGTAGATAGGTCTGCTTTTAAGCTGAACGTACATCTTTGCAAGGTATTCTCCGATGATTCCCAGGCAGAAAAGGATAAGTCCGCCAATGATGAGAAGGAGAACGATGATGGTTGCATAACCGGGAACGTTAATTCCGAAGCAAAGCTTCTGGATGATAACGAATATCATGTATGCCACAGAGAGGAACGCAGAAAGGAAGCCGATAAAGGTAACGAACTTGAGGGGCATTGTGGAAAATGCGATAATGCCGCCCATAGCATAGCGGAAAAGCTTTCCCGGGCTCCATTTTGTTTCGCCGTGCTCTCTTTTTGCAACCTCGTAGGGGATATATTCCGTATTAAATCCGATCCAGCTGAAAATACCCTTTGAGAATCGGTGGTATTCCGTCATGGAAAGGATGGTGTTGACCATTGTGCGGCTCATAAGGCGGAAATCAGATGCGCCGTTAACGAAGTCTACCTCAGAAATCTTGTTTATGATCTTGTAGAACATAGACTTTGTGAAGGACATAAGACGGGATTCCTTGCGCTTTTCCTGATAAGCGCAAACGCAGTCTGTTTCAGGCTTTTCATCGAGGATCTTCATCATCTCGAGAACAACCTCGGGGCGCTGCTGAAGGTCTGCATCGATAATGCAGACACGGTCACCCTTTGAGCGGGCAAGACCTGCATAAATTGCAGATTCCTTACCGAAATTGCGGCTGAAGGAGACGATCTGAATTGCGGGCTCATCGTACTCAACAAGAGTTTTCAGCTTTTCGAGAGTCTTGTCTGAGCTTCCGTCGTTTACGAAAACGATCTCGTAGTCATCGATATGACCGCGAAAGCAAGCCTTTGTGCAATGATAAAATTCCTGAACGTTATCCTGCTCATTGTAGCAGGGAACTACCAAAGAAAGCTTCATATTCATCCTCCAATCCGTAAAACAGTACCATTCATTATATACTACTCAGAAATTATTGTCAATAAAATTATTTTTTTATTCAGCATGCGAGGGAATTATACGTTAAATTCGTATTTATCGGTCTGTTAAAGATTCAGCGAGCGCGCCCTTCGCGTCATCCTGAGCGGAGTAAACAATCCTGCGAATTGTTTACGGAGTCGAACCCGACCATAGGGAGGGCGCCCCTTTGGGGCGGGATCTACGAAATTTGATAGGCGCTACCGGTAATCGTTCGGAGATCCTGCCCTCTAAAGAGGGCACCATCCTAAGGGATGGTTCGACTTCGTAAAACACCGCACTGTGGTGTTTTACTCCGCTCAGGATGACGCATCAAGGTTCATCTACCTTTAAATTTCGTTTCGGTTCGCGTGCAGATGGGCGGGCCGATCGTAGGAATGGAACATTCCTACCAGCATCGGCCCCTACGAAATCATTTATAGTTCACATCGACAAACCCAAATTTGAATGCAAAACAAAATGGCTACGGGATAACCCATAGCCATTTCTTTTTTTGAAGTTTTTTGAGAGTGCAGAGAACTTTTTTACAAAAAAGTTCTTTGCGTACTCCTCCCCCTCACTTTGCTGCTGTTTCGCAGTAGATGCAGCGGTATATGCCCTTTTCAACGTCAGTAAGCTTGAAGATATGGTCAAGCTCCTGCTCTGTTGTGGTGA
>JAZRRC010000226.1:0-1940 GCA_045650355.1 Candidatus Avispirillum sp.
TTCCGTCATCGGTGCCAAAGAAATTATAAATTCCACATTCACCTTGCACCGATGCCACCTCCCCCTCACAGCTGCAAGCATCTGAGAGGTGGAGGCTTTTGTTTCGTGCAACATTCGCTATACCAATTTCATCTCCTCTTCAAACTCCGATTTGTCGGGATGTTTTGGAAATGACGGAAAATAACTTATGAATTAAATGTAAAGTATGTAAATAGGGGTTGACTTTTCCATGTAAGACAGATACAATATACTCATGTTTAGCACTTAAAGCTTTCGAGTGCTAACGACAAAAAAAGAACTAAAGTGCAAAAGCACAAATATACAGGAGGTACATTATGACTCTCAAGCCCCTTTTTGACCGTGTTGTTCTCAAGTCTGTAGAGGCAGAAGAAACTACAAAATCCGGCATCGTTCTTCCCGGTGCTGCTCAGGAAAAGCCCCAGCTCGCTATCGTTGTTGCAGTAGGCCCCGGCGGTACAGTTGACGGCAAGGATATCCCCATGACTGTTAAGGAAGGCGACAAGGTTATCATCGCTAACTTCACAGGCTCCAGAGTAAAGTTTGACGGCAACGAATACACAATCGTTCGTCAGTCCGATATTCTCGCAATCGTTGAGTAATTTAAGAAAAGAAGGTATTTTATAATGGCTAAGGATATTATCTACGGCGTTGAAGCCAGAAACGCTCTTCTCGCAGGCGTTGATAAGCTTGCAAACACAGTAAAGATCACAATGGGCCCCAAGGGTCGTAACGTTGTTCTCGACAAGAAGTTCGGCGCTCCCCTCATCACAAACGACGGTGTTACAATCGCAAAGGAGATCGAGCTTGAGAACGCTGCTGAAAACATGGGCGCACAGCTCGTTCGCGAGGTTGCATCCAAGACTAACGATGCAGCAGGTGACGGTACAACAACTGCTACTCTTCTCGCTCAGGCTCTCATCAACGAGGGTATGCGAAACGTTGCAGCAGGTGCAAACCCCATCATCATCCGCAAGGGTATTCAGAAGGCTGTTGACCGTGCTGTTGAGGCTCTCGTTAAGAACTCCAAGAAGGTAAACGGCACAGGCGATATCGCCCGTGTTGGTACTATCTCCGCAGGTGACGAGGTTATCGGTACACTTATTGCTGACGCTATGGAAAGAGTTTCCGCTGACGGCGTTATCACAGTTGAGGAGTCCAAGTCTGCAGAGACATACTGCGAGGTTGTTGAGGGTATGCAGTTCGACCGCGGCTACCTCTCCCCCTACATGGCAACTGATACAGAGAAGATGGAGGCTGTTATCGACGACGCTCTCCTTCTCATCACAGATAAGAAGATCTCCAACATCCAGGAGATCCTCCCCATTCTCGAGCAGCTCGTTCAGTCCGGACGCAAGCTCGTTATCATCGCTGAGGACGTTGAGGGTGAGGCTCTCACAACTCTCGTTCTTAACAAGCTCCGCGGCACATTCACTTGCGTTGCTGTAAAGGCTCCCGGCTTTGGCGACAGAAGAAAGGAAATGCTCCGCGATATCGCTATCCTTACAGGCGGTGAGGTTATTTCCTCTGAGCTCGGTCTTGAGCTTAAGGATGCAACTCTCAACCAGCTCGGTATGGCAAGACAGGTTAAGATCAACAAGGATAACACAATCATCGTTGGCGGCGCAGGCGATGCAGACGATATCAAGAACCGTGTATACCAGATCAAGGCTGCAATCGAGAGCTCCACATCTGATTTCGACCGTGAAAAGCTTCAGGAGCGCCTTGCAAAGCTGGCAGGCGGTGTTGCAGTAATCAAGGTTGGTGCTGCTACTGAGACTGAAATGAAGGACAAGCAGCTCCGCACCGAGGACGCTCTCAACGCAACACGTGCTGCAGTTGAAGAGGGTAACGATGCAGGTGGCGGTACAGCATATAACAACGTAATTTCCGAGGTTGAAAAGCTTCTCGCTACAGTTGAG
>JAZRRC010000227.1:0-25604 GCA_045650355.1 Candidatus Avispirillum sp.
TGCAAACAGAGGCAATATTTGAAACAAGCTCCTGCATCATCTGAGGCTTTACCGCAAGGATTACGGCATCAGCCCCCCTTGCAGCCTCTACCACGTCGGAGGAGATATTGCATCCCTTTTCCTTATAGGAAGAAAGCTTATCTGTGTTTCTGCGAACAAGGGTTATATCCGAGGGCGCAAGCACACCCGAATTTATAATTCCGTCAGTTATAGCAAGGCCCATATTTCCTGCGCCAAGCACACAAAGAGTTTTTCTCATAGAAATTCCGTTCCTACAGCTCATATTTCTACTATTCTACCACTTTTTTATGAACACATCAACACAAAGTTTAAATTTTTTCACAGTATTGCAAAATTAAATTATAAATAGTATACTATTTTATATAAGTGAGGTGCGCTATGAACAGTATAAAGCAGATATTCCGGGTCCCCCCGGTACTATATACAGACAGACTGATTCTCAGAAAGCTTGAGCGATACGACTCTGCGGATATGTATGAATACTCCTGCATTCCCGAGGTTACCCGATATCTTACGTGGGAGCCTCATCCCGATGCAGGCTATACCTACAAATATCTTTCATACGTGCAGAGCCAGTACAGAGCGGGAAAGTTTTTTGACTGGGCAGTTGTTTTTCAGGGCAAAATGATAGGCACCTGCGGCTTTACTGCAATTAACGAAAGCGCACTTTCGGGAGAGGTTGGATACGTTATAAACCCTAAGTATTCCAACATGGGAATTGCTACTGAGGCTGTGAAAAGAGTTATGGAATTTGGCTTTGATACCCTCGGTCTCCAAAGGATAGAGGCTCATTATATGCCCGAAAATCAGGCTTCCAGGCGAGTAATGGAAAAGTGCGGCATGACCTTTGAGGGAATCCTTCGCAAATCAATGCTTGTCAAGGGAAAGCTTATTGACGTTGGAATCTGCTCGATACTTAGAGAAGAATATTATAAATAAGAAAAATCCATATTTCCTGTCGGAAATATGGATTTTTTCTGTTAATCTTCTTTAGCCTCGGGGTGTGAGGGGGGATTCTCGATGATTTTCGAGAAAACGTATATATCAGTTTCCGAAAGCTCCACAAAATCGTTTGTGACCTGTCTTACAGTAATAATATCACCGTCCTCGGGGATATAGCCATCAAGGATAATTACTGTAGGAGATACAAACAGGGTATCCTTACCCTTTCCGTTTACGTACACCTTACTGCTCTTTGTGAAATTCTCACCGAGCACGTAATAGTTTTCGTCAACGTAGCTGACTCCCGAGATCTTTATCTCGCGGATGCCAAGCTTCATATCGGGAGAAACGTATTCAAAGCCCTCGCCGTAGGAATGCATATCACCGTAAAGCATATCGTATTCGAGAACCTGCATTGATCTCTCATAATCGTCTTCCTGCGAATAGTTCTGATGAAGCTTTGTCAAAAGTCCGTTATTGATGCCTATCTGCTCAAGAGCATATGCTGAAAGCTGATATGCTTCAATGTCACGGTCCTTTTCCTTCATTTTGAAGTTTGACCAGATAACGTATTCGGAGGCGTGCTTATCACCGAAGGTGATGTCCTCCTCCTCATATTCGATGCTGGGCTGATGATCACCGTAAAGAACGAGAACACAGTCCTCATCATACTCTTCCAATGCTTTTACAAGCTTTCCGATGAAGTCATCCATCTCCCAGAGCTGATAGCCGTAGTATTCAAGCTGATGCTTGAAGGGGCCCTCCTCAAGGCCTGTAACAGGAACGAGCTTTTCGCCATCAACAGGCTTTTCGGGATACTTTCCGTGTCCCTGAACGCTTACAGCAAAGACAAAATCCTGCTCCTTTGTTGACTTAAGAGCTGTCATTATCTCGTTCTCAAGAACGTAGTCCTTTGCCCATCCAAGCTGATTTACCTCGTAAGAGTGCATATGCTCAAGGGGGGTGAAGGTATTGAAGCCAAGGTTCTTATATACGATATTTCTGTTATAGAAGGTTCCCGTATGGTTATGGAATGCGTGGGAGGTATAGCCAAGCTCGGAAAGGTTATAACAGATAGTTTCGCAGTTTTTAGTCTGGAGGATAGTTTTATAGGGATATTCGCCTGTGCCGAAATAGTCAAGGCACATTCCCGTCAGCACCTCAAACTCCGTATTAGCAGTACCTGAGCCAACAGAGGGCACCTGCAACAATCCGCTCGTTGAGCTTTCCTTCAGAGCTGTAAAATTGGGGATAGGGTCATACTCATATTCAACTCCCACAAATGCCTTGGGGTCCATAAAGGATTCAAGCTGAATTATGATAACGTTGGGGCTCTTTTTAGGCTCCTTCGTTTTATCAGAGCCGATAAGATCAAGAATCTCACCGACTGAATGCTCGTTATAGTCATCGGGCTCCTCGATTCCTCTGTCAAAGATGCTTCTTGTGAAGCAATAAACAAAGCCGTATTTATCATAGGCCTTATTGGTATCCTTGAAGGAGGCAGGATATACTCGAGCCGCTGTGAAAACAACGATAACTGCTACTGCAACGGAAAGTGAGCTGACAGCAGTTATTGCCGCACGCTTCCAATCCACCTTTGATTTCGGGGATTTTATATAAACGAAAACTACACCCACAAGTGCAAGGACTATTGCCGCAATGCAGAGAATGAGCTGAAAGGTATTGAGATAGACGTTTACAATTGAAATTCCTGTTCTGAGGATGGAAAAATCCACAGCCTCGAAGGGGGTGATTCTTGTAAAGAGCAATACGAAATTAACGATTGCCATGGCAAGTACCACAAAGCACACACCAAACTGAGCAAATGCTCTTTTGGGGACGAAGTACGTGAGTGTGAGCACGGCTCCGATACAAAGAGTCGTTACAAGATAGAAAAGAGGCTCCTCAAAGAGGAATTCAAGCCCTCCGAAGAAGCTATGTCTTGAAAAGGCTTCAACCACGCCTACAAGCAGGAAGGCAAGTATAAAAGAAAAAAGCGGGGGAATCTCCCATATTTTAAGGAATACTTCCCTTACCTTTTTCAAAATTTCACTTTTTTTCATTTGATCTTTTACCTGATTTTGACAGCAGCACAACACCGAAAAGCATCAAGAGCGGAAATATCACCGCAGAGAGAAATCCTGCCTTGAGGCCAAGCTGCTCAGGGCTGAGGCTGCTTCCAAAAATTTCTGTGAAAGTATTAGGGGAATTATTTACAAGCTCTACTACCGCATCGGAAACTGTTCCCGTAAGCCAGGGGCCAACAGAGCATCCTATATCTCCGCCGAGAGCAAGGATCGCAAACATTGATGCTCCCGCTGCAGGATATTTTGAAGAGCAAAGGGCAAGCATACCGGGCCACATTACGGAAACACCGAGACCGCAAAGACCGCAGCTGATGAGGGATATAAAGGGAAAAGGAACGAAAACCGTTACAAGATAACAGCCGACGGCAAGGAAGGAAAGCCAGAAAAGAAGCCTTTGCATACTGAGCTTTCCGCCAAAGAGTCCGTGCACCGTTCTTCCTATACCCATCATTACGGCAAAGAGGCAAGGTCCGAGAATATCTCCAACCACCTTTGTTACTCCAAGTCCCGTTTCGCAGAACATTGAAGCCCACTGGGCCATTGCCTGCTCAGCGGCTCCTGCACATATCATGAGCAGCATCACAACAAGGAACTCAGGGCGGCGAAGCATTTTTGAAATTCCGCTTCCCTCCTCGTGGACTGTCATATCCGCAAGGGGGACTCGCATAAATGCAATAGTATTAAAAAGAGGGATAAGAGCCCATATAAGAGGTATGTACCACCAAAGTGAGTCTCCTATAATGCGAAGGATAACAGTTGTTATAAGTATAACTCCCGCCTGTCCCCATGCGTAAAAAGAGTGCATGAGGGTCATTGAGGAGCGGTTCTCTCCCCCGCCTGCGGGGATAGCCTCAATAAGGGGGCTGAGCACGACCTCGCAAAGTCCGCTGCCTGTTGAATAGACGAATACTGCAATAAGTATTCCTATTTCCGGAATCATTATTCTCGGCAAAAATGCCATGAGCACAAGACCGATACAGGCAGTCAGCTGACTTGACACCGCAAGGGTGCGGTAGCTTGTCTTTTCAACGAAATATATGGCGGCAAGGTCTATACCCATCTGGATAAGAAAGGTTATAAGAGTTATTGCCGCAATAAAGGAAAGAGAGAAGCTGAAATCCTTTTGAAATATTACAAAAAGAAGGGGCGCCAAATTAACAACGATCGCCTGCGTTACATACCCCGTATAGCAGGCGATTCTTGCGTTTTTATAATTCATTAATTAAAGCACGTATACGAGAGCAGTTGCGCAGCTGCCGATCATAAGAGCTACAAGGATAATTGCTACTACACGTACAATAGTTTTTCTTGCGTTTTCTGACATTGCTTTTCCTTTCTTACTCTATACCTATCTGCATATCCTGAATATCGGGAAACATGAGAGGAGAGCCTACGGCTGGAATTTTAATTTTTCTGCATTTTGCAGCATCGGGATATTTACTGAGTGCCTCGCCTGCCACCGCATCAACGATCTTCTGATTTTTCTTAAGATTGTAGAGGATGACACCTGAAGCACTTCTTGTGGTCTTTTCGGGAATAAGGCTTGATTTAATGTATATTCCCTTGCCCACGTCGGAAACAATAAGAAGCTCTGTTGTTTCCTTTTCATAGATTGCAGCTACTATGGGAGAAGCTGCAGAATATGCACCTGTGAGCTTCTTTCTGTTTGACTTTGTTTCATAAGAGGAAAGAGGCACACGAACGCCCTTACCGTTCTCGAAAATGAAGATCATATGGGCGTTATTATCAAAGGACTCGTTCATGACCTTCATGCAAACGGGACGCTCACCCTCCATAAAGCCGAGCTTTGTGGGGAGGAAGTCGCCAAGGCTTGATGCCTTACAGGGCTCAAAGGCAGATATCTTTGCCTTATATACCTGACACTTATCTGTGAACACAAGCATCTCGTGGCGGTTTTCGCAGTCCTCTGACCAGAGAATCTCGTCGCCCTCCTTGAGTCTGTGCTCGTCGTTTCCGCGAAGAGACTGATGAGTTATCTTCTTGAAGTATCCGTCACGGGTGAGGACTACACGGCAGGAATAGTTTTCAACGATTTCCTCCACATCCTCCTCGGGAGCCTCGTCTGCAAAGATGATCTCTGTTTTTCTCGGCTTTGCATACTTCTTCTTGATTTCCTTGAGCTGCTCTGCAATGCGGGCCTTCATCTTAATTTCATCTGCAAGAGTATCCTCGATATCCTTGATCTCCGCACGAAGTCCCTCGATCTCGTGAACACGGTTGATGAGGTACTCATGGTTAAGATGACGGAGCTTGATCTCTGCGATATACTCAGCCTGAATTCGGTCGATGGAGAAGCCCTCCATAAGTCTGGGGACAACGTCAACCTCCTTCTCTGTTTCGCGGATGATCTTGATAGCCTTATCAATATCAAGAAGCACCTTTGAAAGAGCCTTCAAGAGATGGAGCTTATCCTTTTTCTTTGCAAGGGTGAAGCGCATCTCACGGCCAAGGCAAGAAAGACGGAACTTAATCCATTCCTCAAGGATTCCCATTACGCCAAGCTGACGGGGGGAGGAATCGATGAGAACATTGAAGTTGCAGGAGAATTCATCCTTGAGAGTTGTCAGTTTATAGAGCTTTGCCATAAGCTTATCGGGATCGGTGCCACGGCGAAGGTCGAGGGTGAGCTTAAAGCCCTTGAGGTCGATCTCGTCACGCATATCCGTTACTTCCTTAAGCTTGCCCTCCTTAATGAGGTCAACAAGCTTTTTCATTATTGCCTCGATGGAGGTTGAATAAGGAATCTCAAGAATATCGATACAGTTATTCTTCTTATCGTAAACGTATTTGGAAAGGAGCTTTACTGAACCTGTTCCCTTTTCAAATATCTTCTGCATCTGCTCCTTATCGTAAACAAGGTAGCCACCAGTTGAAAAATCGGGAGCCTTGATAATATCCATCATTCTTTCAACGGAGATGCGGGGGTTTTTAAGAAGCGCAATAGTTCCGTCGCAAATTTCTGCAAGGTTGAATGAGCAGATATTGGAAGCAAGACCAACGGCAATACCCATATTGGGAGAAACAAGGATATTGGGGAAGGTTGTGGGCAGGAGGGTGGGCTCCTGAGTTGTATTATCGTAGTTGGGAACAAGGTCTACTGCATCCTTATCGATACCTGCAAAGATCTCATTACAGATAGGATCAAGCTTTGCCTCGGTATATCGGGAGGCAGCATACGCCATGTCTCTTGAATAATGCTTACCGAAGGATCCCTTTGAATCTACAAAGGGATAAAGAAGAGCCTCGTGACCTCGGGTGAGTCGTACCATGGTTTCATAAATGGAGGAGTCACCGTGGGGATTGAGCTTCATCGTCTGTCCCACGATATTCGCGCTTTTTGTCTTCTGACCGTTTATAAGTCCCATAGTATACATAGTATAAAGGAGCTTACGGTGCGAAGGCTTAAAGCCGTCTATCTGAGGGATAGCACGGGAAATGATTACGCTCATGGCGTAAGGCATATAGTTTGTTTCTATAGTTTCGGTAATAGGCTGGTTTATTATTTCCGCAGGAATTATTTCTTCTTCTGTAACTTCTGTTTTCTTTTTACGGGCCACTTTAGTTCTACCTTTCCTGTATCTTTATTTACCGAGATAAATTACCTCATTCCCTGCCGCGCGGATTATTCTGTTATAAAGGGCAAGGAATTCGTCTGTCTTTTTGGGAAGATGAGCAAATATTATCTCGCAATCGATCTCATCACAGCTGCGGAGCACGCTGAAGAGCTTATGCATCTGCTCCTGAGCGCTCTCCTTTGAGCCTGCATCGAGAACACAGGCATCTTTATAGTCTCCGAGGTTTTCGGAGTATGAAAGGACGGCACAGCGTCCTGAATATTCGTTTATAAAATCGGCAAAGGCACTGTCACTACCGTCAACAAGCACAAGCTTTGCCTTGGGGGCATAATGGCGGTATTTCATTCCGGGAGACTCAGGATTTTCTCCTGCAGCTCCGGGGTCTGTTACTGCCTCTGCCACGTATACGTTGCCAACAACGAGGGAAAGCTCTCGGGCAATTACCTCGCCGGGGCGAAGGATGGTGCATCCGTCCTCCTCGAGGCGGATAACCGTTGATTCCACACCGATGGCGCTCTCGCCACCGTCAAGAATCATTGCGATCTTGCCGTCCATATCCTCGTAGACGTGACGGCCGTTTGTGGGTGAGGGCTTACCTGAAAGGTTTGCCGAGGGTGCTGCAATGGGCACTCCTGCGCTTTCTATAAGCTTTACCGCATAGGGGTTTGAGGGGCAGCGGACTGCAACGGTTGAGAGTCCGCCTGTTACTGACTGAGGGATATTATCCTTTTTCTCAAGTATAACAGTCAAGGGTCCGGGCATAAAATGCTCGGCTAATTTATAATATGTATCGTTTGTCACAGCAAATGCCTCTGCATCAGAGGGCTTTGCCACGTGAACTATCAAGGGGTTATCCGAGGGGCGTCCCTTGGCGGCAAAGATTCGCTCTGCCGCCGTAGGATCGTATGCGTCTCCGCCGAGACCGTAAACTGTTTCCGTGGGGAAAGCAACAAGACCTCCCTCTCGGATCACTTTTCCTGCCCTCTCAAATACACTTTCGTCGCACTCTGAAAGAAGGTAGTATTCTGTTTTCAATTATCCTGTCCGCCTTTCAGTTTTTCTGCCGCATCTGCTGTTGCGAGAGCATCGATAACGCTATCGATATCTCCGTTTACAAATGCCTCAAGTGTATAAAGTGTAAGCTGAATTCTGTGGTCTGAAATTCTTCCCTGAGGGAAGTTGTAGGTGCGGATACGCTCACTGCGGTCTCCTGTACCTACCTGCATTTTTCTTTCACCTGCAATCTTATCTGCCTGCTCACGCATCTTCATATCGTAAAGCTTTGCGCGAAGGATCTTAAGGGCCTTATCCTTGTTTTTATGCTGGCTTCTTTCATCCTGGCATTCTACGATAATGCCTGTAGGCTTATGGAGGATTCTGATGGCAGACTCCGTTTTATTGACGTGCTGTCCGCCTGCTCCGCTTGATTTGCAGGTCTCGATCTCAAGGTCGCCCATGTTAAGCTCAACCTCAACGTCCTCCGCTTCGGGAAGAACTGCTACTGTTGCAGTTGAGGTATGGATTCTGCCCGAGGATTCTGTTTCGGGCACTCGCTGAACACGGTGAACGCCTGATTCATATTTAAGTCTTGAGTATGCTCCCTCTCCCGATACGGTGAAGGTGATTTCCTTATATCCGCCGAGACCGGTTTCGTTACAGGACATAAGCTCTGTTTTATAGCGGTGGCTTTCCGCATACATGCTGTACATTCTGTAAAGCACTCCCGCAAAAAGCGCAGCCTCATCACCGCCCGCACCTGCACGAATTTCAACTACTACGTTTTTATCGTCGTTAGGGTCCTTAGGAAGGAGAAGGATCTTAAGCGCCTCCTCAACAGCGGGGAGAGCGTCCTTTATAGCATAGTACTCCTCTGCCGCCATTTCCTTCATTTCGGGATCTGTTTCCATCTCCATAAGCTCTGCAGCCCCCTGAAGGTCGGAGAGCATTTTTTCATACTCTCCGTACTTCTCCATTACGGGGGTGAGATCCTTATAGTCCTTCATAAGCTTCTTATAAAGGGCATTATCGGAAACTGTTTCGGGCAAAGAGAGCTGTCTCTCTATCTCAAGATATCTTTCTTTAACTTCTTTGAGTTTACTAAGCATTTATATTCCTCTTTTCTGAAATATCGCACAAAGGCGTTATTTACAGAAAGCAAGGAACGCCTTATATGTTTCGTAAAGGTCGAGCTTTGAAATGATCTCAATGGGAGCGTGCATGGAAAGAACGGGAACACCGAGGTCTACTGTATCGATGTTGTGGTTTGCAACGTACTTAGCAACTGTTCCGCCGCCGCCGATGTCGATCTTACCCATCTCAGCTGTCTGCCAGAGAACGTTTTCTGCGTCGAAGATATCGCGCATCTTAGCGATGAACTCGCTGCCTGCGTCGTTTGTGGAATACTTTCCGCCGCCGCCTGTGTACTTTGTCATAACTACGCCGCAGTTAACGATAGCTGCATTTCTCTTCTCGAATACCTCAACGTAGCTGGGATCGAATGCTGCGTTAACGTCTGCAGAGAGGCACATGGAACGGCTGCGGCAAAGGTTGCCGTTACCGCCGAGAGCCTTTGCGATCTCATCAACAAGCTCAGCAAGAAGTGTGCACTGCATACCGGAAACACCGTCGCTGCCTGTCTCTTCCTTATCAGCGAGAACGCAGATTACTGTGTTCTTATCTGTGGGGTTATTGAGCATAGCTGTGAGTGCGGGATATGCGCAAACCTTATCGTCGTGACCGTATGCACCCATGAGGCATCTGTCAAGACCGATATCCATAGGCTTACCTGCAGGAACTGCGCAAAGCTCAGCTGTGAGGAAGTCAGACTCTACGATGCCGTACTTCTCATTGAGCATTCTCATAAGGTTAAGCTTGATAGCCTCGCCCTCAGCTACCTTACCGTCCTCCATATAGGGAGTACAGCCGATAACCATGTTGAGGATCTCGCCGCCAAATGCCTGACCGAGGGGAGTCTTGGACTGCTCACGTGCAAGGTGGGGGAGAAGGTCTGTGATCATGAATACGGGATCGCCCGCATCCTCACCGATGTTAACCTCGATTGTCTCGCCGCCCTTCTTTGTTACAACACCGTGAAGTGCAAGGGGGATTGTGGGCCACTGATACTTGCGGATACCGCCGTAGTAGTGAGTCTTGAGGTAGCCGAAGCCGTTATCCTCATAAAGGGGATTGGGCTTAAGGTCAAGACGGGGAGAGTCGATGTGTGCTGCACAGATGCGAACACCGTTATCGATGTTATCTGTACCTACTATGAAAGCGAAGAGTGCCTTGTTGCGGCAGTTGAGGTAGTACTTACCGCCAACTGTGAGGCTGTCGCCGAGAGTATATTCAACGTAGCCTGCAGCCTTAAGAATCTCAATGGATGTTGCAACTGCCTCGCGCTCAGTCTTGGAGTTGTAGAGATACTCGGAATATTCATCAGCATACTTGTATGCCGCTGCCTTATCCTCCTCGCTCATTGTTTCAAATGCAGACTTTTTCTTGTAAAAGAGCTCCTCTGCAAGAAGCTGTGCCTTTGTTTTCTCAGACATAGTTTTTGTTTCCTTTCTTAATCCTCAAAATATAATTTTTTATAGATTTCATTTGCTTTATTTAATTTCTTGACGTAATTCTCTGTTTCCTTATAGGGAATCTCGTCAAGTGTTTTACCGTTTTCTGAATACTTCTCGCTGTCCAGCCATTCGGAAACCTTTGTGGGGCCTGCGTTATATGCCGCATAGACCTCATCCCAGGTGCCAAACTGCAGGTAAAGCTTTGAAAGATAATATGTACCGTATTTGATATTTGTTTCAGGGTCGTAAAGAGTTGCGGAATTAAGGTTTTCGCCGTTTTCCGTTGTAAGCCACACGAATGTCTCGGGCATAAGCTGCATAAGACCAACGGCTCCAACATCGGAAACAGCACCTGATTCAAAATCGCTCTCAACCTTTATTACGGAGTATACCACGTATTCGGGCACACCGTATTCGTAGGAATATACTTCGACAAAGTCGCTGTATTCCCTGGGATGAGTAGCTCTGTCAACCGCATCCCAGATAACCTGAAACAAAAGACCGCAAAGGACGGACAAAAGAAGTATTGATATGATAACGATACTGCGCATTACAGCATTATTCTTTTTCACATCTTACCTCCAAGCTGTATTTTTTCAATGAATGCAGAAACCTGAGCATCAACGTCGGACACACCGTCGTTCACGATTTCAAAGGTGCAAAGACCTCTGAGCTCCTCTACAGATTTCTGACTAGCAAGGCGTCTTCTTGCCTCAGCCTCGCTTCTCCCGTCTCTTTTACATATGCGCTGGATGCACACAGAGTCGGGGGCTGTGACACAAAGGGTGATATCACAAATAGAATCAAATCCGCTTTCAAAAAGGACGGGGGCGTCTACAATCACAGCAGCTGCGCCTTCCTTTTCATACTGACTTATCATCAGACGGGTCTCTTTTAGAATATGCTTATGGCTTATCGTGTTAAGCCTTTTCAGCTTATCCTCATTTCCCTCTGCAAAAACGATAGATGCAAGCTTGCGTCTGTCAAGCACTCCGTCTACGGCAATCTCCTCACCGAATTCAAGTATAAGCTCAAAAAGACATTCACTTCCCTCACGGCTCAGAATATCACGGTAGACCTTATCTGTGTCTATGGAGGGGATACCGTGCTTCAAAAGCTTATCGCAAACGTATCCCTTTCCGCTTCCGCTTCTGCCGCAAAGACCTATAACCTTTGTCTTTTCTGTCATCTTATCTCGATACGCATACCGCTCTCAGCAGACTTGTATGCCGCCTCCATGATTTTCTGGATTGCCGCACCGTCATCAAATGAGGGCTCGCAAGAAACGCCTCGGTTTACGCAGTCAAGGAAATTATACATACTGCCTACGTGACCGCGAAGCCAGCCAACAGGAGCCTTCACGCCGGGAAATACTCCGCTGGGTGCGGGGTATCGGCCGCAGCACTCGATCTTTGTATAACCGCGCTCAGCCTCGGGGTCAGTTGCATCGTAGAAGCGGAGGTAGTTGGGCTGCATAAGATCAAAGGCAACGCTTCCCTTTGTTCCGAATATCTCAAAGGAATGATCGTCGTTTGTTCCCTGCATGATCTTGCCGACAGCAATTGTACCGCAAGCTCCGTTTTCAAGAGTTGCCGTCATATAAAACGCCTCGTCAGCATTTGTCTGCCATTCCTCACCGTTCATACCGAGACGGGTGGGATATGCGATCTGAGAAAGACCTGATACAGACTCAAACTCTCCGCAAATCCAGCGGATAAGATCGATAGTATGGCTGCCGAGATCAAAAAGAACACCGCCGCCGCAAACGTCACGGTTCTGCTTCCAGCCTGCTTTTCTCTCAGGGTCTGCAGCACTTGAATGGTAGAACTTTCCGGAGAAGCTGAGAACCTCTCCGATTCTTCCGGCTGCTACAAGCTCCTTTGCACGAAGCACGGGAAGAAGGAATCTTGTATTGAAAACGATAGCGCAGATAAGTCCCTTTTCTTTTGCAAGAGCGGCAATCTCCTGTGCCTGAGCATCTGTGATGCAGAGAGGCTTTTCGCAGTAGATATGCTTTCCTGCAGCTATAACCTTTTTCAAGGTCTCATAGTGAAGATAGTTGGGAGTACAGATATCCACGATATCAATATCGGGGTCTGCAATAAGCTCATCCTCATCTCTGTATGCCTTTTCAAAGCCGAAGGTTTCGCAGGCCTTTACCGCATTCTCATAGTGGCCGCAGCACACTCCGAGGACCTTAGCTGAAAAGCCGAGAGGAGAATAAAAATATTTAAGATTATCGACAGCATAAGCATGGGTCTTTCCCATTGCGCCGAAACCGATGATTCCTATATTCATGATGCACCTCAATAAATAAGATTACATTTTAATATACCACAAACGAGTCGGATATTCAACAGAAAATTGCGAATATTAATAAATATAAAGTAAAAAGTTTATATATATTTTCTTACTTTTCCATACAAATTGCCACTATTTACGCCCAAGATTGCTTTCAATGATTTCGATACATTCACGGGCATCGTAAAAAACAACGCTTCCCGTATCCTTTCTCAGGGATATTTCTATCACACCGTCATCCGTCAGCGTAGTCATAACGGCAAAGGTACAGGTCTTATCACTGTTATCTGTCAGCTCACTTTTCGTGATAATGAAATTTTTAAAGCCCGAAAAAACTGAATATACCGCTTCCCTTGCAAGCACCTCACACTCATAAATATCAAGACGCGGGGCACCTGCAGGACAATCGTAGACGTAGCTGACACACACTTCAAGAGGGATATTATACTCAAGTTTTTGGTTGGAATTTACAAAGACAATCGCCTCATTTGATTCTATGCATTTGTATTTTATGCCTTTGACTAAAAATGGAATTTCTCCGTTTTCCCTTGATTTTACTGCCTTTCTGCGTTTGTCTAAATATAAAAATTCCATTTCGGCATCTGCATTATTGCCTTTAGGCAATGTTATTGACAATGATTCCTCTTTCATTTCGGCATTGCGCTCAAAAGCAACAAGCTTCTCCACGCCGAAGGCTGCTGTCATGATGGCTATTACTATAAGAACAGCCAATACACTGATATATATTCGAATCTTTTTCATAATACTCAGGCAAGCTGTTTATAGTATATCCCCTGCAAGGCTCACGCCTCTTTGAATATTGTTCCGAAAATTATTTAACTTTCCAGCTTATTATGTTTGACAAAAAATATTAATAATGTTATAATTACTTTCGTATGTAAATTGAGAAAGGAGAGGCTTATATGGATTTTGAAAAAATCATCGGCAACGAAAGCACACGCTCGCTTATCGCAGCTCATATTAAATCAAAAACTCTTTCTCACGCTTACATAATCGAGGGTCCCAAGGGTAGCGGAAAGCGCACCATTGCAAAGGAAATAGCAAAGGCGCTCAGCTGCGAATCCCCCACTCCCTCCTTGCCCTGCGGAGTTTGCCGCAGCTGCAGGAGAATCGAGGAAGGACTGAACACAGATATCTACACTCTCACAAAGGGTGACAAGGCATCCATACAGGTCGATCCCGTTCGAGAAATGACCGATACTCTCGGCTATTATCCCGATGATGGAGACTACAAGGTATATATTATCGAGGAAGCGGAAAAGATGACAACTCAAGCGCAGAACGCTCTTCTTCTTTCATTGGAGGAGCCGCCCTCGTACGTTGTTTTCCTCCTTCTCACAGAAGACAGCATGTCTCTTCTTGAGACTGTAAGAAGCCGAGCTCTGAAGTTCAAAACCGAGGTGTTCTCCACCGATTTTTGCGCAGAATGGCTCAAATCTCATCCCCTTTGCAAAAAGGCAACGGATGAGCAGATAGCCGATGCTTGTGCTGTCGGAAGAGGCTCTCTCGGAAGAGCGCTTTCAACCATAAACGAAAAAAGTTCTCACAGCACATCCATATCAAAGGATGCCGCACGTCTTGTTGAGCTTCTTTGCGCAGGCACTCCCTCCGATGCTATTATTTTTGCATCAGCGCTGAAATACTCAAGAAGCGAATTCGAGGAGTTTTTCGAGTATGCTCTTTTTGCGGTGCGTGATCTGATCGCTTCAAAGTGCCGCAGTCAGACAACTACCTACTACGCAAGCCCTGAGGCGGCAGCAAATCTTGCAAGCCGTATAAAGATTGCAAAGCTTTCCGCAATGTATGATGCCCTTGTTCTGGCAAAGGATGACATCACTAAAAACAATGCCCATATATACGCAGTTATGACCACCCTTGCAGCAAGCGTGGTCTGAAAGGAATCTATAAATGAACAACACAGAAAACGAAGTAATAAACGAAATACTCCCCGACGAGCCTGTCGAGGTTGTTGGCGTTAAATTCAAGGATGCGGGAAAGGTATACTATTTCTCCCCCGAAAAGAAGGACTACGAGCTTGGCGATTACGTTATCGTTAAAACTGCAAGAGGTCTTGAATTCGGCTTTATCGCAGCATCCAACAAGAAGGTCCTGGGAAAGGACATCGTTCAGCCTCTCCGCAGCGTTGAGAGAAAGGCGACAGAGGACGATATCCGCCGCTGGGAATCCAATAAGCAGCTTGAAAAGAGCGCTTTTGAGACCTGCGTTAAGATGATCGCAAAGCACAAGCTTGACATGAAGCTTATCGAGGCTGAATATACATTTGATAATTCCAAGCTTCTCTTCTACTTCTCCTCCGAGGGACGTGTAGACTTCAGAGAGCTTGTTAAGGATCTTGCATCCGTTTTCCATACAAGAATCGAGCTTCGACAGATCGGTATCCGTGACGAGGCTAAGATGATGGGCGGAATCGGCGTTTGCGGCCGCTCCTTCTGCTGCTCCACATTCCTCTCTGACTTCGTTCAGGTTTCTATCAAAATGGCAAAGGAGCAGAATCTCAGCTTAAATTCCGCTAAGATCTCCGGCACCTGCGGCAGACTTATGTGCTGTCTCAGATATGAAAACGACGTATACGAGGAAGAGCTTCGCAGAACTCCTCCCGTTGATTCAAAGGTTCAGACTCCCGACGGAATCGGCTACGTTAAGGAGATCACTCCCCTTTCAGGTATGTGCAAGGTGCTTATTCCCAACAAGGGCGGAGATATGTTCAAGACATACCACCGCGACAAGCTTACAGTTCTTGCCAAGGGCGACCACAAGAAGAAGGATACAGCAGAACCTGCGCCTTCCTCCGATGGAAATTAATTTTTTGACTTTTTTCTTAAAAAGTAGTTGCATTTAGCATAATGTGTGATATAATCAACATGTAACTTAGTCTGCAGCAAAAGCTGCGGACAAAATATAATACTTACGGAGGATCAACCAATGGCTTACAAGATTTCCGATGCTTGCATCGCTTGCGGCGCTTGTGCTGCTGAATGCCCCGTTGAGGCTATCGCAGAGGGCGACGGCATCTACGTTATCGACGCTGATAAGTGCCTCGATTGCGGCGCTTGTGCAGACGCTTGTCCTGTAGACGCACCTGCAGCTGAGTAATTTCATACTAACTAAAATCAAAGGCGGAGCAAAGCTCCGCCTTATGACTTTGTAAAGGAATTTTATGACTGAAAAGAATTACAGCCTTTCTCCCGATGAAAGGCTTGACTATATAAACGAGGACCTCTCTCTCATTCAGCTCAAAAGAGGACTTACCTTCGGCACTGATGCCTATCTTCTTGCATCCTTCGTTAAGGAAAAGGCAGGAAGAGGCGCTGACCTCGGCAGCGGCACTGGAGTTGCTTCCCTGCTCTGTCTTTCAAAGAACAAGACCTCTTATATGTATGCCGCAGAGATACAGCCCTACTATGCGAATCTTATTGAAAGAAACGCAAGGCTCAATTATCTCGATGCAAGAATGACCGTTCTTTCCGACGATATAAGAAATATCGGGGAGAATGATACATACGGTGCTCTCGACATCGTTATCTCAAACCCTCCTTACATGAAGGCGGAGGGTGGCTTTGGAACAAAGAGCGAGGAAATGAACATTGCCAGACGAGAGCTTAACGGCACTATCGAAGATTTCTGTGCCTGCGCCTCCCGACTTTTAAAATACGGCGGTCTTTTCTACACAGTTTACAGACCTGACAGACTTATCGACCTTATTTGCGCCCTCAGAGGGGCTTCTCTTGAGCCTAAAAAGCTTATCACCGTTTACCCTGACGAGGACTCAAAACCTTGTCTTGTGCTCTGTGAGGCTAAAAAAGGCGCTGCAGGGGCTGTTACCATGTCTAAGCCTCTTATCATTTACAAAAAAGGCACCCGTGACTATACTGAGGACATGGAAAAAGTTTACGAAACCTGCTCTCTTGAGCATTTATTCTGAGGTATTATGGAAAACATCAAGCATACTGATATGAATCCCGAAAAGAACAAGGTGGAGGGCGGAACCCTTTATCTTGTTGCAACACCTATCGGAAACCTTGCAGACCTTTCTGAGAGAGCTATCAAGGTGCTTTCCGAGGTTGATTTCGTTGCGGCTGAGGACACAAGAAACTCAGGCCTTCTTCTTTCCCGCTTCGGCATTTCAAAGCCCTTTGTCAGCTACTATGAGCATAACAAGCGTGAGCGAGGCGAATATATCGTTTCCCGCCTTCAGGCAGGAGAATCTTGCGCTCTCGTTACCGATGCGGGTATGCCTGCTATCAGCGACCCCGGCGAGGATATCGTCCGTCTTTGCGCTGAGGTTGGAGTTCCTGTTACGGCAGTACCCGGCTGCTGTGCCGCAGTTACTGCTCTTGCCCTTTCCGCACTTACAACAGGCAGATTTGCATTTGAGGGCTTTATAACAACAAACCGCCACGACAGACGTGAGCGCTTGACAGCCCTCAAGTACGAGGAGCGCACAATGATCTTTTACGAGGCGCCCCACAAGCTGAGACAGACTCTTGACGATATTCTTGAGTTTATGGGCGACCGAAAGATCACCCTCTGCCGTGAGATGACAAAGCTGAATGAGGAGATCATCCGCACAACGGTTTCCGAGGCTGTTGAGATGTATAAGGAGAAGAATCCCCGAGGTGAATACGTTCTCGTTCTTGAGGGCGGCATCAAGGAGGATAAGTCTGAGGACTTCCCTGCCGATCCCGAGGAACACGTTAAGATGTACGAGTCTCAGGGCATGAAGCGAATGGATGCCATCAAGGCGGCGGCAAAGGACCGAGGCGTTTCCAAGGGCGTTCTTTATAAGGAGCTTTTAGGAGAATAACAAAAACCGCCCAAGGGCGGTTTTTTTACCTCAATTATTCATTATTCACTATTCATCATTCACTATTCACTCTAAAGAAAAGCACCCCGAAGGGTGCTTTTTTTAGTTTGTTCCTGCAATTATTCTTGCAAGAATATTGGAGTCAATTCCGTTAATGCTTCCGTCACTGTTGATATCTGCCTTTGCAAGCTCATCCTCCGAGGGAGTAGATGCTCCTGCAAGAATTCTCTTCATGAGGTTTGCATCGATTGCGTTGATAGAACCGTCTCCGTTGATATCACCGCTACCCTCTTCAACGTAATCGGGATCGGGAGTACCGCAAACTGTGCAGACACCGCCCCCGTACTTATGACCGATATTTTCATTGGTATTGCTGAAAGCAGCTTCGCCAATACAGTTAAGAACCTGATATACAGTATCACCGCCAAGAACGGGATAAGCATCTGTGCCGATGGTCTGACCCCATGCTTCGCAAAGCAAGAGGGCGATCTCGCCGCTCTCAAGCTGCTCTGCACTTACCTGAGTTGCGCTTGCATTCTTTTCAGGCTTCTCATTCTTACCGAAGCCATTTGCTCCTGTATAATAGTTATTCTTAATTGTATCGCTTTCATAATCTCTCAGTGCGCCAACGATATCGCCTACGTATTCAGTGTCGCCTGTAACAGCACCTACGTTCAGACAGTTCTGAACACCGCCAAAGGAGCTGTAATTTACGTATGCAAGAATACCTGAAACGTAATTTACTCCGTTTGCTGTGATATCACCGTAGTTTGCGCAGTCAACGATCATATCATATCTGTTTGCATAGCCGGAAATACCGCCAACACATTCAGCTGCGCCGTTTGCCATAATATCACCGTAGTTTGCACACTTACTTACTGTAGTTGCTCCGCTTCCGTTCATGAAAGATCCTGCGATACCGCCGATCTTCTTTGCGCCTGCAGCGTTTTCAGTGAGAGTGATGTCCACAAAAGACGTGCATCCTTCAATTGTGCCGCTGTCGGAGTGTCCGACAATGCCGCCCACGAATTCTACCGGTGCATCCACAGTCACAGTGCCGCTGACCTTAACGTTCTTTAAGAGCGCACCGTTGATGCATCCGAAGAGTGCGTAATAGCTTTCAGTTACTGTCTGCGCACCGAAATCAACAGTCTTGCCTGCTCCATCAAAGATGCCGCTGTATTTTGCGGCGGTGCTGCCGATGGGAGTCCATGCCTTTCCTTCGGGGATGGTGATGTTATTCAAAAGGATCGCATTTGCACTGTAGTCGCCTGAGTTTACAAGCTCTGCAAACCAGAAGAGCTGGGTTGCTCTTTCGATTTCATAGTAGCCGTTTTCGTTCAGCTCAGCGCTTTCGTAGCAGCCGTTTGAGCAGAAGCCGTTTTCATCGAAATCGTGCTCGAGATCTGCGTTTACGTTACTGTAATAGTCGGAGCCGTTGCAGTGTACGATCTTATATACCTTCGCTCCGCCCACAACGGGAAGTCCCTTGCCGCAGGTCTGACCGAATGCATCCCCAAGCTTATAAGCGATCTCGCCGCTTGCAAACTGCTTTGCTGCAGTGCCTTCCGCGCAGCCGCTGATCAGACTGCCGCTCTGTGTACCTGCCAAACGGGCAGCATCGGTATAGCAGTTGATGACTGCACCGTGACGGTCGGAGGTATTGATATCGCCACGGGTATCGGAAACCAGGTTGCCGCAGCGGCTGTGACCGCTTACGGTAACGTTATAGGTATAACAATTCTCGATAGTACCTGCATAGTTACAGCCTGCAACACCGCCAACAATATAGTTATTGGGAGTAAGTGCAGAATTGATAACGTAGCAGTTTTCGACACGGGAGCCGTCGATCATCTGACCTGCGATTCCTGCCGCACGAACGTCGGTGGAATTCCCGTTATAGCCATCGGGCAAAGTAAAGGTCATATTATCAACGCCGAGATTTCTTACTGTACCTGAGAGAGTTCCGAAAAGGCCGTAAGTTGCCTTCACACCGTCAGTACCTATGATCTTGAAATTGGAGATCACATGGCCGCTACCGTCGAAGGTACCCTCGTAGCCCTTATTGGTATAGTTTGTTGTGTCGTAGTAAAGACCTGTGGAGATGATGGTGGTCCATTCTCTGCCTTCAAGGTCAATATCATCGGTGAGGATTGCGCTTGCCGTAGCATTACCTGCATTAACCTGCTCTGCAAACCAGAAGAGGTTTCCTGCATTGGTTATCCGGTAGACGCCGTCCTTCTCTTCTGCCGCCTCATAACAGCCGTTTTCGCAGAAGCCGTTTTCATCAAAGGAGACTGATGCATCGTGGTTGCCTCCGATGGCACTGCCATAGGGGGTATCGCACAGATCGCAGAGTGCGGGGCTTATGCAGGTAGACGTACCCTCGCCGCCTACGTGGTCTGTATAGCTATACTGCTTTTCTTCACATCCGTCAACACTACAGATGCGGATATGTGTGGGAGTGCCGTTATTTTCGTAAGTCCACTTGCCAACGTATGCATGACCGCTTCCCGTAAAGGTTGCATCAGCGCTTATAGTTGCATAAATGTCAAGTGTAACACCCTCTGCAAGATTTATTGTTGCGCCTGTAGGAATATTAGCCTCCTCGCCTTTAGCGAAAGTGAAGCTCTGGCTGAGATCAAAGCTGAGTGTATTTGAATAAAGCTCAATTTTGTCATTTACAAAGCCGTATACTGTAGAGCTTGAACGGTAGTGTCTGGGACAATCATCGGAATATCTTCCCGTAAGCAGCTGAGAGTAGGGCTGAGTTCCGTCCGTCACGCCTTTGTTCAGCTTATATGCGATCTCACCTGTTGCAAATCTCTCGATGGAGATGCCGTCCTCGGAGTTTACAGCAGTTCCCGTAACACCGCCGTTTGCTGTGCTTCCGATAGTTGCGAAGGTTGTGTAGCAGTTATCAACCATACCACCCTGATAGTCACCAACGATACCTCCGAAGCGATTGGTATGAGCCGATATATTCACTTCATAAGCAAAGCAGTTTCTTACAATACCCTGATTGAGACCTGCGATACCTCCTGCAACTCGCTGAGGAGCCTTAATTGTAGCACCGTCAACGTAGCAGTTTTCAATGAGACCGCCCTCGGATACCTGACCTGCAATAAAGCCTGCGCGGATATCGTAGGTGCCGTCACCAAGTGACATATATCCGCTGTAGACACCAAGATTTCTGACTACGCCGCCGTCGGCAACAGTTCCGAAAACACCGTACGTTCCGTCAGAATCAACAGGTATCATATAATCAAAGCCATAGATATAATATCCCTGTCCGTCAAATATTCCTTCAAAGCCGCCCTCAGCATCAGAGCCGAAGGAATAGGTTCTTCCGATAGGCTCATAGTTATCATAAACGTGATAAGTTGTCTCAATATTTTTTGTAAGCTTTCCGCAAATGGTAGTATGACCGCTGTTTACCTGCCTTGCAAACCAGATAAGATTACCGAAGGTTGAGATCTTGTAAAATCCGTCTGTATCCATCTCTGCGGGCACAAGCTCTGAACATTCAGGGCAGTAACCGCCGTTTTTGCTCCAGTTATGCTCTGTATCAACACCGCAAACTGCGTTACATTTTTTACAAATACCCTCAGGTCTGTTGAAGCTATGCTTTTCAACCAAGGAAGCCTCGCCGCAGGGGCATCCCTTACAGTGCTGTGCGGTATTTTCGGGATTGATATAATAAGTATCGTCTCCGCCTACGTGATTCTGAGAATTCTTTTCGCCGTATCCCTGCTTACATCCTGAGCAGATCGCAGCCGCCATACAGGTGGCTGTTCCGTCCTTATGGTTACAGGAGAAGCCTGCATTATTTGTATAAGCGAAGGAATATGAGCTTGTATAGTAGCGATAGATAGCGGGGCCGCCGGGATAAGGGAGAGACTTTCCGTCAAGGGTCTGGCCCCAGCCAAGACCGTAGCCGATCTCGCCTGAATAAAGATCAGCCTCTGTGATCCTTGTTGCGCCGCTTGCAGTTTCTGCATAGCCTGTTGCCTTTTCGCCAACATAGTAGCAGTTTGAGAACTTTGCGCCGTTTGTACCGCCTGTAAGGCCTCCGGAGGCTGCTGTGCCGTTTACTGTGCCGATATTCACGCATCCCGTGAGGGTGGAGTTATATGTCCAGCCGCTGATACCGCCCGTATTGGTTTCTCCGTTAACCGTTGCCATATTGAGAGAGTATTCAGTCTTTCCGTCAAAGGTCTGACCTGAGATACCTGCAACAGATGTTGCGCCTACGCCCTTGATCTCTGCGTAGTTTGTACACATTGTGATGGTGCCTGAGTTATTTCCCGCAATACCACCGATGCACTCAAAGGTAAGGGGGAGATCGGGATGAGCCTTATAGAAGCCTACCTTGCCGCGGTTTGTACAGTTGGAAACAGTACCCGATGCAATATGACCTACTATACCGCCGATACGGGCTGCCGCGCCAACGAAGCTTTCGTTGTGGCAGTTATCGATAGTACCGCCCTCAAGGCTTCCGACGATAGCTCCCGTATAGCTTGTTGCGCCAAACCATGACTTTGCAACCGTTACGTTTTTAACTACACCGTTTCTGCCAAGCTTGCCTATAAGACCGCCGTAGCTTGCCTCGAAGGCTTCTGTATAGAAGTAAAGTCCGTTTATAGTATGTCCTGCACCGTCAAAGGTACCGTTATACTGCTTGGTTTCATTTTTCGATATCTTTCCGATGGGAATCCATGCCTTGAGGCTTGCGTTGGGGCCTGTCATCGCAGAAAGGTCGCCCTCGTTTACTGTGATATCTGCTGTGAGGACAGCGTTTGCAGTTACGTTGCCCGCATTAACGTGCTCGCAAAACCAATAAAGCTGACCTGCATTGCTGATCTTATAAGTGCCGTTTGAGCTTACGGGAGGCTCGTTAACGTCGCAGCCTGAGCGACTGCAGAAGCCGTTTACAAAATTGTGACCGAGGGGATCGCCCACAGTCTTTGAGCATCCGTAGCACTTTGCGGGAGTGAGACAGTCTGCGGGGGTATACGTATGAGTATACTCTGTTCCGTTCCACTCGTAAACACAGCCTGCCGCTGTCTTGAGAGTAGTACCCGCAAGGTCTGTATCTGCGGGGAGATAGAAATAAAGCTTGTTTTGATCGGTATATACGTCTCTTACACCATAGGAAAAGCCTGTTGCAGCTACCAGCTGAGTCTTATTTGCAGCATCGTCAACGGTTACTGTGCGAAGAGTAAGATCCTGACCGCTGGCGTTTTTGAGGATAAGCTGGAAATGTTGTCTGTACTTGTCCACTGTACCAAAATCAAACAGACCCGTAGACCGTATTGTTCCACCGGTTATAACTACGGTCCAATCAGAAGCACTGGAGCTACTGCCAATACCGCTGGCACTATACTGCCCTGAATCCGTCATTTGAGCAGAAGCATAAATCGTTCCGCCATTAATGTTTAACACAGCGTTACCTCTTGCACCTTTTGCAGCTCCAATGGCAACAGAGTAAGCATTTTCACTGGATACATAATATGTATCAGCTTTGACAACACCGCCGTTTATCGTGATTGTCATATAGAGCTTAGATGTATCATAAGAATCCTGACCACCAGCTGCAAATCCGATACCGGGGGCACCATTAGGACCGAGTGTTGATACACTGCCGCCGTTTATGGTAATAGTCTGACCGTCCTGGGCTCCGTTGCCTGAAAAGCCTGTACCTATGCCTGCAGCCTCTGAAGCACCTGTTGCATTTACACTGCCACCGTTAATGGTGATCTGTCCGGCGCCGCCATAGGCTGCGCCGCCGATTCCTGCCCCCATGATGTCTCCCTTTGCGTCAACAATACCGCCGTTGATAGTGATCTGACCGGCGTTTTTATGATCGGTGTATCCGCCGATTCCTGCGCCTGCGCCTTTGCCGCTTGCATTGGCAGAAAGCTTTCCTGAGTCATTTTTCTGTCCGTAAATAAAAACGGAATTGCCTTCGCTTACGCGAAGGGAATGTGTGATGGTCAGTGTTTTGCCATCGCAAAGAATGATGTGCGCCGTTCCGGAAACTGTGACGTTGTTATCAACAGTAACGTTATCCGTAACAACGTACCATCCGCTGTTCATTGTTTTTATTTCGGAGGTTACAACAGTATAGTCTGTCACCGTCTTTTCGGTGCTGACTACCTTTGTACCGTCCCATACTCTGTCAATATAGCTGACAGCATCCGCCGCCAACACTGCAGGTGTTGTCACGGGGATCATTGTAAGCACTATCAGCATCGCGAGTATCGCACTTAAAATCCTCTTTTTCATTGTTTTTCTCCTTGTATGTATATTATATTATTTTTTCTAATATTGGTTGGAATTTTGCAAGTTTCTCCCCGCGTCATCCTGAGCGGAGTTAACATCATAGTATGATGTTAACGGAGTCGAACTTTTGCCACAGCAAAAGTGTTCGCTTGCCGAACAGGATCTGCGCACAAAGCACTATGGATTTAAGATATCCCTTTGCGAGATCCAAATTGCTTTGCAATTTGCCCTGCGGGTTTCGGCTGCGGTGTCTCTTTTGAGCCACCTTCGCTCAAGATGACGCAAGGTGAATCTCACTGCAAAAACTTCGCTAAAGGATTGCACACTATTCTATGATTATCTCTTCAGCAAATTGACAAAGGCTTTTTCTGTTGTTTCCTCAACGAAATTTTTGAATTTATTGAGTATTTCTCCGGAGAGGCCCTTATAATCCATTGAAAATACCTTCTGAAGCTTTATCTGCTGCAGCTCCTCGGGTACTCCGTAAACTGTGAGGATGACCTGCAAGGCGCCTCTGATCCTCGTTTCAAGGGGGACGGGGTTGCCCGCTATCATCATCGTTCCGTACTCGATGCCCGATATAAGAAGCTCTGCTTCGGAAAACTGCTCCATTCCCCAATTAGGGCGGTACTGTCCGAATACCTTCGCTGCTCTCTCTGCATCGTTCTTTCTGATTATGTCAAGACACAGGGGGCTTGTATATGCTGAAATGAAGAAGTCCTTTATGACCTCGTCATCCTCGCAGGCGCTTACCATGGAGGTCAGCTCAAGGCATATCGCCATTACGGAACTGAGTCCCTCATCTGCCTCCTGTTCCATCAGCGCCCACTGAAACGAGCAGAGCATATCAACAAGCTGTGCCAAAAGATGCTCCTTTGTGGGATAATAGAAGGTGAGATTTCCCGTGCTCATTTCAAGCTCCTTCGCAATTGATGATACGGTTGTATGTGTATATCCCTTTTCAAGGAATTGCTTAGTTGCAACGTTTATGATTTCAAGCTTTGTCAGCTCTGATTTATTTATCCTTGCCATAATATTATACCTCTCGTTTGATTTCATCTAATTTTAGCATATGTGCTAATATAAGGCAATATGCAACACTTTACAAACTTACAAATTACTTTTCGTGCATGTTGCCCATACAGAAAAATGTCGCTTTCAAACCTTCCCTGCAGTCCTTATTTTCTTTCCTAATATTGACTACAGGTTGAGGAATAATTTTCAAAACTATTGAAATAAAGAAAAAAATGTATATAATAGATATATTAGGACTTTTCGAAAGGACATACTATTATGGCTAAGGAAAAATATTATATAACGACGGCGATCGCTTATGCGTCTGCCCGTCCTCATTTCGGTAACACATACGAGGTTATTATGACTGACTGTGTTGCCCGTTATAAGAGACAGCGCGGCTTTGACGTGTTCTTCCTCACAGGTACTGACGAGCACGGTCAGAAGATCGAGGATAAGGCAAAGGATGCAGGCATCTCCCCCAAGGAATACGTTGACAACATAGCAAACGGTCAGATCAAGCGTATCTGGGACCTTATGAATACAAGCTACGATAAGTTTATTCGTACAACAGACGACTACCACGAAAAGGCTGTTCAGAACATCTTTACAAGACTCTATGAGCAGGGCGATATTTACAAGGGCGAATACAGCGGTTGGTACTGCACTCCCTGCGAATCCTTCTTCACAGACACTCAGGCTGAGGGCGGCAAGTGCCCCGACTGCGGCCGTCCCGTTGAGAAGGCAAAGGAGGAGGCTTACTTCTTCAAGATGTCTAAGTATGCTGACCGCCTTATCAAGCACATCGAGGAGAATCCCGAGTTTATCGAGCCCGAATCCCGTAAGAAGGAAATGGTAAATAACTTCCTGAAAGCTGGTCTTCAGGATCTTTGCGTTTCCCGTACCTCCTTCAAGTGGGGTATTCCCGTTCCCTTTGACGACA
>JAZRRC010000228.1:0-5754 GCA_045650355.1 Candidatus Avispirillum sp.
AAGCCGCGAGGCAGACAGGATATGCACTGCTGCAAGAGAAAGGTTTTGTATCGGCTGTATCCATGAAAAGGAATGCAGCGGCAGAGGGGCCGTGACTGGTGTTTCAATGTTTTCCAATATGGCATACAGGCTGAGCCAAAATGGGAGGATAACGGCAAAAATAGTTCCTGAAAGCGTTGCAAGAAGATGCTTTAACATAGACCCGATGATAGAGTGTATAAACAGCTCGGTAAAAAGAGCAAGGGGTCTTTCGGGAGGTGATGCAAAAAGCGAGCTTTTTGCATCAGATTATTCCGCAGTAGCGGGACTTATGCGTGAAATGGGCGAGGGCGAGGGGGTCAAGAGAGATGAAAAGGGCGAAGAGCTTTTGCATGAGGCTCTCCTGGCGGAGGGCTTTGCCTTCTCCGATTCCTCCGTCTGGGGAACGAGAAGAAGGAGGATATACCTTCGCGGAATAGATTTTTGCTCTATGCGTGCAGGAGAAAGCGATATCCGTATCTGTGCGGAGGGCGTTTTTTCAACAAGGCTTTCCTCCCCCGAGTTTTCCATAGACGGAAATCAGATATCCGCCTCAATGCATTCGCTTCCCATAATAAAACTGAGCGCAGGAAGATTCAGCCTGCAATCCAAAAGAGACAACGCCAGCGGAGACAGCCTTTGCTTTTTTGAAAACGACGAGGGATATTTTTATGCCCTCGTATCGGACGGAATGGGCTCGGGCAGAGAGGCTGCGATAACCAGCGGCATATGTGCAGCCTTTCTTGAAAAGCTTTTGTCGGCAGGATGCCCCATGCGAAGCGCTCTTGAGCTTCTTAACTGCTTTGTGAGAGGAGCGGCAGGAGAATGCTTTTCAACGGTTGATCTTATGGAGGCGGATCTTTATACGGGAAGAGCCCGTTTTATAAAAAGCGGAGCTGCTCCTACCTTTGTTATAAGAAGGGGGCAGATATACCGTATCCATTCCAAAACAGTCCCCGTGGGAATAATGCGTGCTCTGGATGCGGAGGCGGTGTCCTTTGAGCTGAAGCCTCAGGATACGGTCATCATGATGACAGACGGAGTCACAGGCTCCTATGAGGAAAGCCCATGGCTTTATGATCTTCTGAGTAATGGAATCGAGGGCATAGAGTCCCCATCCGTGCTTGCAAGAACTGTAGCCACGGTAGCAGCAGAAAACACGGGAAGGGAGGACGATATAACAGTCTGTGTCATCAAGGTAGAGGAAGGAGGAGAGGGATAAAAAAAGGTCTGTTGCATTTTGCAACAGACCTTTTTTGCAGAAGCGGAGATCATTTTCCTTGAAAAACGATTTTTTTGTTGAAATCAAAATGTTTACTTTTAAATTTCGGGGGCATAATAAGGCTATATCGGCGTGAAAATACGGCAAGCCGTAAGTATAAATTTTCGCGCTTTCCTTTAAGGAAAACGGAGTTTAAAATGAAAAGATATATCGCTTTATTTCTTGCTTTTGCGGCTGTGATGACTGTTCTCACAGGCTGCTCGAAAAAGGGAGGTGAGGGAGAGATAAAGAAGGTCACTCTCACCGTATGGGGTCCCCAGGAGGACCAGCCTGATGCTGAGGGATGGCTTCCCACAATGTGCGATACCTTCAATGATGCCCATCCCGAATGGGATATAACCTTCAAATACGGAGTATGCTCCGAGGGTGATGCGGGAAAAAACGTTTCGGCAGACCCCTCGGGTGCGGCAGACGTATATTTCTATGCAAACGACCAGCTGGGAACGCTTTTGCAGGCAAATGCCATCTCCAGGCTTGGAGGAGCAACTCTTGAGCAGATCAAAAAATCAAATTCCGAAGCAATGATAGATTCGGTAACTGCTCCCGATGGAGGAGTTTACGGTGTCCCCTTTTCGGGAAACACATGGTTTATGTTCTACAATAAGAGCATTTTTACAGATGAGGACGTAAAAAGCCTTGACAGGATGCTTGAAAAGGGCAAGGTGGCTATCCCCGTCACAAACTCATGGTATACGGGAGCCTTTTATCTTGCAAGCGGCGGCACTCTCTTTGGCGATGACGGCAGAGACAGCGCTGCAGGCATTAATTTTGGTGGCAAGGCGGGCACTGAGGCAACGGAGTATCTTGTTTCCCTCGTTGCAAACAAGAATTTTGTAAACGATGCAGAGGGCGCAGGCCTCAGCGGACTTATTGACGGCTCTATAGGCGCCATCTTCTCGGGAAGCTGGGATGCAAAGAAGATATCGGATGCTCTCGGAGAAGATTACGGAGCGGCTCCTCTTCCCACAGCAAATATAGGAGGCAGCGAAAAGCAGCTTCTTTCCTTTGCAGGCTCAAAGGCGATAGGCGTGAATCCCTCCTGCGAGGCTCCCGAGGTTGCCGTAGCTCTTGCAGCATTTCTCGGCAGCCGAGAGGCTCAGCTGGAGCACTACAGAGTCAGAAATATCATCCCCTCAGACGTAGACCTCCTTGAATCCGAGGAGCTTTCCGGAGATATTGCAGCCGCAGCTCAGAATATGACCATAAACCAAACCTCGATAATTCAGCCCACCATCCCCGAAATGACAGCATACTGGGTGCCTATGGAAAACATGGGCAAGGCCATAGTCAACGGAGAGGTGACAAAGGAAAACGCAAAGGAAAAGACAGAGGCATTCAACGAATCCTTGAAGGCGAGCATATAGGGAAAATCAGAAAAAGGGGCTGAAATAAAATGTCAAAGCTTGAAAAAACATTTCTCAGAGGAAGAACGCCGATGCGGGAAAATGCAAACAGTCTTGCGGGCGCGATCCTTATGGGAGGGCCCCTGACTCTTGCTTCATGCCTGGTAATGGGTCTTGGCAATATTCTGTCGGGACAGATAATAAAGGGGCTTATCTTTTTTTCGTCAGAGGTAGCATTTCTTCTTTTCATGCTTATGCCCGAGGGCGGAATTTCAATGATTCGGGCGCTTCCATCCCTTGGAGACAGAGTCCAGGGGGAGGTATGGAATGAAGAGCTTGGAATATTTAAATATACGGAGGGAGACCGCTCTCAGGTCATCCTTCTTTACGGAATAGCCGCTTTATTTGTCGTTGTTTTTTTCTTTTTTGTATGGAGAGCATCCGTCATATCGGGGTACAGAGCAATGGTACAAAAGAGGGAGAAAATAGCTGCTCCGAGCTTTTTTGAGGAGATCAAAAGCCTTTTTGATGAGAATATCCACAGGCTCTTGATGTTTTTGCCCTCAGCATTTTTGCTTGTGTTCACGGTTTTGCCCCTTGTTTATATGATGAGCATGGCATTCACCGATTTTTCCCGTGATAACGACAGGCTTGTCCTTTTTGATTGGGTCGGATTTGATAATTTTATGACCATATTCAATTCAAATTCAACGGTGGGCAAGCAGTTTTTCTCAGTCCTCGGCTGGACCCTTGTCTGGGCAATCTTTGCGACCTTTCTCAATTTCATTTTCGGAACGCTTCTTGCTATTCTCATAAACCGTCCGTCAATAAGGCTGAAGGGTCTGTGGCGAACAGTTCTTGCAACTACGATTGCCGTGCCTCAGTTTGTTTCTCTTCTCGTTATGCGATCCATGCTTCAGCCGCAGGGAATAATCAACCGCCTTCTTGAAAACGGTGGACTTATCGACCTTCCCATCCCCTTTCTGACAGACGTGACTGTGGCGAGGATACTGGTCATCGTCATAAATCTGTGGATAGGAATACCCTATACTATCCTTCAGGTGACGGGAGTGCTCAACAATATCCCAAAGGAGCAGTACGATGCGGCGAAGGTGGACGGCGCAAGCACTGCAAAAACCTTTATGAACGTGACCCTGCCCTATATGATGTTTGTGCTGACGCCCTATCTTATAACTCAGTTTACGGGAAATATCAACAATTTCAACGTCATATATCTTCTGACAAGGGGAGAGCCTATGACTGTGGGAAACAGCGCAGGAGGAACAGACCTTCTCATAACGTGGCTTTATAAGCTTTCTGTTGATCAGCAGAAATATAATCTTGCTGCCGTTATCGGAATATTCACCTTTATAGTGCTGTCTGCGGTGGCGCTCATAACCTATAACAATTCAAAATCCTATAAGAACGAGGAGGGCTTCAAATGAGAAAAAAGCGTATCTTGGCAGACGTTATCATATATGCCCTTCTTACAGCTCTGTGCATTTTGTGGCTCTTGCCCTTTTTCTGGCTTTTCATGCAGAGCTTTCGGGCGGAGCCCGGTCAGTTTATCGAAACCTTTCTGCCGAAAAACTATACTTTTGATAACTATCTGCGCCTGTTTTCGGAAACCAACGTCATCAATTTCGGGCGAATGTTTTTGAATACATTTGTAATTGCCGTTTGCACCTGTATTCTCAGCACGTTTTTTGTTCTCAGCGTTTCCTATTGCACGAGCCGCCTGAAATTCCGCCTGAGAAGACCCTATATGAATACCGCACTCATTCTGAATCTCTTTCCGGGATTTATGTCAATGATTGCAGTGTATTTCATATTAAAGGCCCTTGGACTGACGGAGGGTGATATGATTCCCGTTGCCCTGATTATCGTGTTTTCCGCAGGAGCGGGAACTCAGTTTTACGTCATGAAGGGGTATATGGATACGATTCCCCGTGCCCTCGATGAGGCGGCGGCTATCGACGGATGCACGAGGTGGCAGATATTCACAAAAATAACCCTGCCTCTTTGTAAGCCTATGATAGTTTATCAGGTAGTAACGTCCTTTATGGCGCCCTTTGTAGACTTTATTTTTGCAAAAATAATAGTTCGTGCCGAGGCGAAATATTATACGGTGTCGATAGGTCTGTGGACTATGCTTGAGAGGGAATACGTATGGGATTGGTATACGAGATTCTGTGCGGGAGCGGTGCTTGTATCGGTTCCTGTTGCAATACTGTTTATTATAACCCAGAAGTATTACCGTGAGGCGATGTCCGGCTCAGTGAAGGGGTGACAGAATGGTTTCTACAGAGCCCATGCATTGCCATAAAGTGGGTATTTCGGAAAAAAGCCTGAAAATTCTCGCCTTTCTGTTCCTTTTTTCGGGGGCAGTGGGCAAAGGGATATTTGAAAATATCCTTGTGGGGGAGTCCTCTCTCGATTCGGCAAAAGATATGGGATATGCAACTGCGGCAATTGCATTGCAGGGGCTTTCCTGCGCAGCCATACCTCTTTTTGTGTTTTTTCTCATCCGCAGCGCAGAAAAAGAAAGAAAAGGAATAGGAGCAGCCATCCGCATTTTTCTTCTTGCTCTTTTATGCGAGATACCCTATAATCTTGTTCTTTCGGGAAAGCTGTGGGATGCAGAATCGAGAAACCCCGTATTTGCCCTCTTTTTGTGCCTTGTGGTACTGATGGCTTGGGATAAATACGGCAATGGCGTAACGGGCATCACAGTCAGAGCCTCAACAATAATCGCCGCCCTTTTCTGGGCGGCTGCGCTTTCCGTCGAATGGGGACTTTGCGCAGTCACCCTCTGTACGGTAATGCGAGCCTTTTGGAAAAGCGAGAGCCTTCGCCTAAGTTTCGGCTCCATTGCCCTCGCAGTATGCAGTATGTTCTCCCCCATATACATGATAGCTCCCATCTCCCTGATCCTCCTCGGATTTTATAAAGAAAGCTGAGGCTGTGGGGGATAATGCAAAGGACTTTTTTGTAAAAAAGTCCTCTGCTCTCCCAAAAAACTTTTAAAATTGGTATAGCTTAAATTCACAAGGCAAAAAGCGGTGCAATGCACCGTAAGCGATATATCGCTTACCAATAAAAGAAAAGGCA
>JAZRRC010000229.1:0-11601 GCA_045650355.1 Candidatus Avispirillum sp.
CCTGGAAGAAGTTCTCAAAGATGAACTGAAGGGAGAGCATACCAGCAACCTCAGAAATAAGAAGCGCAACAAGAAGAAGAAGCACACCTGTTATGAGCTTGCCCGCACGCTTGTTTCTGATAAATTTGTAAACGAAATAAAAAAGAACTGAAACACAGAGAATATCAATTATATCAACTAATTCAATAGACTGAATTATATGGATCACTCCGGTAAAAAAATCTGAAAACCAGCCTTTTTTAAACACAGTATCACCCCACCTCAACGATTTATATGTAAAAATACTTATACGAGAATAATTATACCACAAAACAAACAGTTTTTCAAACAAATATTAAAATAAAATAAGAAAAAATTTATAAAATTTTTAAATAAAACATTAAAATACCCCTTTTCACGAATGAAAAGGTGTGCTATAATAGATGCTATCTTATATTTGCAAGGAGGAGACGCAAATTATGCAAAATGGTAAAAGAATCAAGATCATATGCGGTCATTACGGCGCAGGAAAGACGAATGTCTCTGTAAACCTTGCAATGCTGTATAAGAAGCGCTATCCCGAGGCAAATGTTGCCCTTGCGGACGTGGATACGGTCAATCCCTACTTCCGTGCGGCAGACAATGCCCGTGAGCTCGAGACGTGCGGTATTCACCCCATCGTCCCCGAGTTTGCAAACACAAACGTGGATATCCCAAGCCTTCCCGCCGAGCTTTATTCCCTCTTTTCCAAGGACTCCGATACGGTTTCCTTTATCGACGTGGGAGGAGACGACGGTGCGGCAGCTCTCGGTATGTATTCAGACCTGATTTCCGAGTGCGGATATGAGATGATATACGTTGTTTCAAAATACCGTCCCCTTATTGAGGACCCTGCGGCGGCGGCAGACCTTATGCATATCATCGAGGAGGTTTCCCACCTCAAGTGTACCGCAGTTGTAAACAACAGCTCTGTTGGCGCTGAAACCACAAAGGAAGACGTTCTCTCATCCATCGACTATGCTCACAAGGTGAGCGAGGCATGCGGCCTCCCTCTTCTCTTCACCTCCTACTGCAAGGAAATAACAGGAGAGATCAAAGTTGAAGGCGAAAGACTCTTCCCCATTAAAAACGTTACAAAGCAGATATTCTGACTTAGTATAATAATCTTGTTCAAAAGGAGATACACAATGAACAAAGTTACATTTAAAACAGATTCATGTAAGGGCTGCGGACTGTGCGTAACAGCCTGCCCTAAAAAGATAATTGCCCTTGCAAAAGACACCCTTAACGCTAAAGGCTACCACCCTGCCGTTATCACAGAGCAGGAAAAGTGCATCGCTTGCGCTATGTGCGCTATGATGTGCCCCGATTGCGTTATCAAGGTTGAGAAAGACGCATGAAAGGAGAACAGTAAAAGTGTCAGATAAAGTACTTATGAAAGGTACCGAGGCTATTGCTCAGGCAGCTATCAACTGCGGATGCAAGTACTACTTCGGCTACCCCATCACACCTCAGACAGAGCTTTCCGAATACATGGCAAAGAAGCTCCCCAAGGTTGGCGGCGTTTGCCTCCAGGCTGAGAGCGAGGTTGCAGCTATCAATATGACTCTCGGCGCTGCAGCTGCAGGCACCCGAGTTATCACCTCCTCCTCCTCCCCCGGAATCTCCCTCAAGAGCGAGGGCATCAGCTATATGGCAGGATGCGATCTTCCCTGCGTTATCGTTAACGTACAGAGAGGCGGCCCCGGTCTCGGCGGTATCCAGCCCTCACAGCAGGACTACTATCAGGCAACACGCGGCGTTGGTCACGGCGACCTCCGTCTTCTCGTTCTTGCCCCCTCCTCCGTTCAGGAAATGGCAACAATGACAGTTGAAGCATTTGACCTTGCAGATATCTACAGAATCCCTGCAATGATCCTTTGCGACGGCGCTCTCGGTCAGATGATGGAGCCTGTTGACTTCAACTCCATCCCCCGCCGCGAAACTCCCGAGAAGGATTGGGCAGCTTGCGGCCACAAGGGCGAGAGAAAGAAGAACATCGTAAACTCCCTTTACATCGATCCCCAGGTTCTTGAGGACGTTGTAGACGATAGATATAAGAGATACGATATTATCGAGGAAAACGAAGCAAGATGCGAGGAATATCTCACAGAGGATGCAGACATCATTCTCGTTTCCTTCGGTATCACAGCACGTATCTGTAAGACAGCTATCAAGGCTGCACGTGAGGAAGGCATCAAGGTTGGTCTTATCAGACCCATCACCCTCTGGCCCTTCCCCAAGAAGAATATTGCCGCTGCAGCTGAGAATGCAAAGGCGTTCCTCTCCGTTGAAATGTCCAAGGGACAGATGATCGACGACGTTCGTCTCGCAGTTAACGGCAAGGCTCCCGTACACTTCTACGGCAGAACCGGCGGTATGATCCCCACACCCGAAGCAGTTCTTGAAAACATCAAGAAGCTTGCTGGCGAAATTAACGCATAAGGAGGAAGCTGAAATGAAAACAGTATTTGACAGACCCCACGCTCTTTCAGATGTGCCTCTTCACTACTGCCCCGGCTGTACACACGGTATTATCCACCGTCTCGTTGCTGAGGTAATCGACGAGCTTGGAATTGAAGGACAGACAGTTGGTATTGCCAGCGTTGGATGCTCCGTATTTTCTTATAACTATTTTGAGTGCGACATGGTGCAGGCAGCACACGGCCGCGCTCCCGCAGTTGCTACAGGCGTAAAGAGAACTCACCCCGATAACTTCGTATTTACATACCAGGGCGACGGTGACCTTGCAGCTATCGGTACTGCTGAGACTGTTCACGCAGCAACAAGAGGCGAGAACATCACAATTATCTTCGTTAACAATGCTATCTACGGTATGACAGGCGGTCAGATGGCGCCTACAACTCTTCTCGGTCAGGTTACAACAACCTCTCCCTACGGAAGAGATAAGGCTCTCCAGGGTAATCCCATCAGAGTTTGTGAGATGCTCTCCACTCTTGACGGCGTTGCTCTCGCATCCCGTGTTTCCGTTGATACTCCCAAGAATATCATCGCTGCAAAGAAGCAGATCAAGAAGGCATTTGAGTATCAGAGAGATAAGAAGGGCTTCACAATCGTTGAGGTTCTCTCCACCTGCCCCACAAACTGGGGTATGTCTCCCGAGAAGTCTCTTGACTGGCTCCGCGATAACATGATGCCTCAGTACCCCCTCGGCACATACAAGGACATCGAAGCAAAGGAGGAAAAGTAATATGACAACATCTATTCTCTTCTCCGGCTTCGGCGGACAGGGTATCCTCTTCTCCGGTAAGGCAATGGCAAAGAGCGCAATGTACGAAGGCAAGCAGGTTTCCTGGCTTCCCTCCTACGGCCCCGAAATGAGAGGCGGCGCGGCAAACTGCTCCGTTATCATCTCCGATGAGGAGATCGGTGCTCCCACCATCACCTCCCCCGACGTTCTTGTTGCAATGAACCTTCCCTCCTACGATAAGTTCGAGCCTACTGTAAAGGCAGGCGGTCTTATGATCGTAGACTCCTCTCTTGTTGCAAAGAAGAGCGAGCGTGAGGACATCAAGGTTTGCTACATTCCCGCAACAGCAATCGCTTCTGAAAACGGAATCGAGGGTATGGCAAACGTTATCGTTCTCGGCCAGATCCTCAAGCTTACAGGTATGTTCGAGTATGACACATTCCTCTCCTATATCCTCAAGGGTATTCCCGAGACAAAGGCAGCTCTTATCGAAAAGAATAAGAAGGCCCTCAAGCTCGGTTACGAATTCTGATAAAAAAACGCAACGGCAATGCCGTTGCGTTTTTTATTATTTAAATTCTTCAAATTCCAAAAGGGGTATCTCTACTGTCTGATAATCACCTGCCGCATGTGGGACTTCATATTTAATCCCTATGCTGTCATCAGTATAGTATACACAGACAGTTTTTTCATTCTTGATACCATTCATAAAGGTATCAATTGGACAAAGATCATTTTCCACAGATATTCCTGTATCTCCTGCGAAGCTATCAAAGGCCTTCTGAGCATGACTTACGAAAATTCTATACATTTCATCATTTACCGTATATTGATCCTCGAAATAAATTCTTTCACCCGTCACAGGATCAAAATTAAGGGTAAAGAAAATATGATTAGGATGAGCCGCTGTTTTATAATTATACATTCCTTTGAATGTAATACTTATTATATCATCGCTTTTCTTTGAAACAGAGCCTTCGATATTCACATAATAATCAGTATAATCCCAATTCTTAAATCTTTCGTTGAACTCATCACTGACACTGTCTGATTTTATCAGTTCAAATTCTGACAAACCACATGTGTCGTATAGGTAAGAGGTGATATGATCGTATATCAACTCATCAGCTCCGATATTGGGAATCTTTATACTTACTAAGTTCGCTTTAGATATCTCTGTTAAATAATATTCTTCAGAAGATATATCTCCTGTATATGGCACAATACTGCACTCAATGTTTTTATCATAATTATCGGTATATACGGAACCGGTCAACACATCAACATAAAACCATCCGTAGGTAAAACGCGTATACATGTCGCCTTCGACCGACTTTTCTCCAATGGTGTATGCGTGAACAACATGATAATAATTGCCCTCTACTTCATGAGTTCTATTATCATATTCGCAAATTATCTCTTCACATTCTTTAACGAGTAAATTTTTAACTATGATCTCTGCATTTTCAGGACTATATCGCTCTTCTGTTTCGGTTGTTTCATCGGGCACAACAGTTGTTTCATCAACTACTGTCGTATCAACAAACTCAGTTGTTTCCGGTGCTTTTTCAGTATCTGCACCGCAGGAAGAAAGAACTACCATACTCAAAATAAGCAATGCAACAATTAATTTTTTCATAAGCACCTCCGAAAAACTATTTTTCTGACCTTAATTGTTTTTTATATTCCTTATAAAACCAATATATTGCCAAATATGCACTACAAACACATGCTACCCATAAATACAAATTACCGTTAAAGTATGTAGCATCAATATAGAAATATTTATCAGCTAAAGATATATCAAACGTTATACACAACCATTCAATAACCAATATTAAACGGCTGACTATTGAAGTATACAAAATTGAATATCCAAAGCAAGCAAGAATAGGCTTAAAATGCTTAGGTATCAGACCCGTCCAAAACTTATCAGGTCTGTCATAAAGTATCTGGGAGCAATATGCAGTAAATTTTGTTTCGTTAGTGTACACCGTCTTATATTTTATAAAGCTGAATCTGCCCACAAAAAACAAAAGCACTAAGTTCAACAGATTTGCAATTGCCAATGCCGCCCAACCAAGACCAAGGACAGAAACAAGGGGATTTCCCTCGTTTGAAAGATCGGGAGTATTGATAAAGGTAAGTGCTCCGTCTGCCAAAGCAAGAAGGCAAAAAGATATAAACAATATATAAAACTTGGCTTTTTTCATAGGCACCTCCAAAGGTATTTCTACAAGAATAGAATACCACACAATTCGACAAACGTCAAGTGGTGTTTGCAAAAACGCCCCTGAAGATCAGGGGCATTAGTTTTATTCAGCTTCGATTTCGGAAAGAAGCACTACTCTGCCGCCCTCTTCACGGCTGCGGAGTCCTGCAACTACCATCTTCATAAGCTCAACAGTTTCCTCGAAGGGGAAAGGCTCTTTTCCAGTGCGAAGCCAATCAACAAACTTTACAAGCTGTGTCTTGAAATCGTGATAGGAATCGAGAGAATTGAGGTAAACGCTTCCCGCACTTCCGATAAGGAGAAGTCCGGCTCCCGCCATTCCGATACCCTGAGGAATATCGATGCGGCATCCGTTTTCGTGGACGATATGAACGTGGGTGCGCTCAAATGTACCTGTATTCTGCACGGAAACGAATCCGGGTCCGAGGATGGGATACATCTGCTCGAGAGCATGGATTCCGTATGTCTCCCACTTCTTTGCCATGGGAGAGCAGATATACATCATCTTACCAAGCTCATATGTTGAGCGGTGATAAGGCACGTATTCCTTAGCAAAGCGAAGGCTTGAGCTTGTTATAAACTGCTTGCCCTCTTTTCTCCATTTAACAAAGGTCTTGAGGTCCTCCTCCTTGTTTACAAGGGGCTTATCGATAAACATGGGAAGTCCTGCATCAAGGAAGGGCTTGCAGCGCTCGATATGCTCATCACCAACGTCAGTTGCGCAGATAACAGCATCTACCTGACCGAGCATCTCGAGGGGATCATCCACTACGTTTGGGATGTTTGAAGCCTTCGCCATATGCTCTGCCATCTCGCGGGTTGCATAGCCTGTGCAGCAGATATGAGTGATCTTAGCACCGGGAATACCGAAGGTTTCGGGAGGCTGCTTAGAAAGATACTGAGGGATTACGGGAAAGGGACAATCCTTCATATAATCCCAGTTATATCCGTTAAAGATAGCGCTCCAGGAATAGGGGTGACCGTTACCCTCAGTCATACCGAGGATACCGATTCTTATTTCTTTATCACCAAGAGGAAAATTTGACATAATATTCTCCAATCTTATTTGGGACGTGAAAGCACCTTCATGATTTCAGGTATATTCACGTCTGCAAATGTTGTCTTAAGTATGCTGACAGTTTCCTCGCTGAGAGGATGGGCATCGAAGCATCGGATATTTGCACGAACCTGATCTGCATTATCAGAGCCAAGAACAAGGCTTGTAACTCCGGGATAATCTCGCAGGAAAGCAATTGCAAGCTCAACAATGCTCATTCCCTCTTTTTCGGAAATCTCACGGATCTTCTTGATTCCGGGGAGTGCATGACGAATGAGGATCTCATCAGTTATTTTTTCGGGATCAAGGAAGAAAAGTCCCTGCAAAAATACGCTTCTTACAAAAGTAGTGTATCCTCTCTCTGCAAGCTTTTCTATGTATCCTCCGTTGATGAGTCTCTGATCGAAAATACTCATAGGCACCTGAGTTGAGGTATATTCCTCATAGGTAAGCATCTTATCGATCTCCTTTGCATCGTATACGGATGCACCGACCATATCGCAGTATCCTCTTTTAACAAGGCTGCCCATGATCTTTGCAGTTTCATCGCCGTATCTGAAAAGGCTGACTCCGTTATGGAGCATGATATTCTCAACCTTTTTAAGACCGAGAGCTTCAAGTGAGGTCTCAACGCTTTCGATAATATGCTTTTCAAGAAGGGCTACGTCTGCCTCGGGAAAAGGAGGAACCTTAGTTGAAATAAAGGGTATGTTTTCGGGATTCTCTTTAAAGTAGCGACCAATTATATCCTCGGAGTCCCCGTAGGCGCGGGCAGTATCAACACTTGTAACACCGCCGTCAAGGGCTGCCTTGATCATTTCAAAGCTCTGCTCTTCGGGAGGCTTGCCAACGTCGTTAGCAATACCATAGTGAAGTCCGAACTGAACAGTTCCAAGGGACATTTTAGATATCATCTTACCTGCAACTGTTGTGTATTTCATTATTTTATATCCTTCCCGCTGATCTTATCGGAAATGTTAAGATAATAATCCCAGAGACCGACAACGTCAGCACCAACGGAAATGAAGGTATAGCCCATATCTACAAGCTCGTCAAAGTTACCTGTACCTCCAACGGTACCTGCCCACTTTCCGTGACGGCGGGCGCACTCTGCAACCTTTTTCTTGGTTTCGAGAACCTCGGGGTCATCGCAAATATAAGGCTTACCGATACCCTGGCTGAAATCTGCAGGACCGAAGAAGATCATATCGATACCGGGGAGAGCGCATATCTCCTCGAGCTCGCAAAGAGGCTCGGGATCCTCGATCTGCACGATAACGAATCTTTCCTCGTTTGCAGTTTTGATATACTCCTGCTCATCAACGAGACAATACATACCGTCAGCATTTCCGCCGTCGATAGGTCTTCTGCCAACGGGATGGAACTTAGTATAGTAAACGATCTGCTTTGCCTCCTCAAGGCTCATAAGGTGAGGCACCATAATGCCTGCGCAGTCTGCCTCAAGAGGACGGATAAGATCATTATAGCCGCCCTTTGCAACTCTGCAAAGAACGTCAACGTCAAAGTTTTTTGCAGCACGAACGGAGTTTTCAATGAAAGCATAGTCATTGGGAATATGCTCCATATCTACCCAGATACAGTCAAATCCGCACATAGCGGCGATCTCTGCGTTTCTCAGATCGGAAAGATTTATCTTTGTGCAGGTTGCAACCTTGCCTTCTCTCATTTTTCTGAGAACTCTGCTGTTTCTCATATGGAATTCCATATAGCTACCTCTTTTTTATCTTGCGGTGTAACCACCGTCAATATTAAGGGACATACCTGTTATATAGGAAGATGCATCGGAAGCAAAGAATACGAGCGCTCCCTGAATATCATTCTCATCAGCCATTCTGCCGAGATAGTTCATCTTTGCGTATCTTTCAAGGAAGCCCTCAGGCTGATTATTGAAAAGACCGCCAAGGTTAAGACAGTTAACGCGAACGCCTGCCTTACCGTATCTGCCTGCCATAAAGCGGGTAAGGTTTATCATACCGCCCTTATGGAAGAAATAGTCGGGTGCATCAATAGCATCCATCCAGGGCTCAGCCTCATAAAGATAGGGGTTTGTTCCGCAAAGACCCATGTATGAGCCGATATTGATGATGCTTCCGCCTCCGTTCTGCTCCATGTGGTTACCGAAGGCTCTTGTGATTGCGAAAAGTCCTGTAGCATTTACTGCCATAGACTTTGCAAAATCCTCAACGGGGCCCTCGTAATCGTGCATGGGACGGAGAACGGAATTGTTTACAAGAATATCAACCTTTCCGTCGCGCTCGATCATTCGACTAAGAAGAGCCTTGATGCTTTCCTCGCTTTCCTGATCGTAGCTGTCGGCATAGACCTTATCGTAGCCCATCTCGTTAAGCTTATCGGTAAATTCCTTACACTTTTCAAGGCCGCGGGATGCACAGCAAACGGTAGCGCCTGCATCTGCAAGAGCGATGACCATCTGCTTTCCGTAATATCCTGAACCGCCTGTTACAAGGGCAACCTTACCGTCAAGACGGAATCTGTCAATAATATTTGCTTTTTTCATAAGTCCTCCTCAGAAAAGCGCCTTGATGGCATCGGTGATGATCGCGCCTGCTTCTCTTGTAAATATTGATGTGCCTACCTCATATCCGCCCTCGTCGTAAGCCTCGGGTGTAAAGATATAGCCGGGGAGCGCACCGTTTGTGACCTCGAATACAAAGGTCTTTTCAGCGGGAGACGCCTCCTTCAATTCAAGTCCGAACTCAACGAATATCTCGCCCTGCATACCGCAGATCATAGTATCACCGAGCTTAAGTGTCATAACCTCGCAAGGAAGCTCCTCATCGGAGATCTTTCCTGTCTTTGCAAAAAGGTCGGAATAATAGAACTCGTTTTCGCGGCCGAACATATCAAGCTCAGCATTTCTCTTTGCGATATAATCGTCATCAGGCATTTCAGCAAAGCGCTTTCTTGCAGCGATCATATCCGCCTCTGCTTTTTCAAGGGGAGGATATGTTCTGATGGGAAGCTCTACCTCTGCATTCTTGAATACGATATCAATATCATCGGTAAATTCCATCTTATTGATGGTATGGTAGATCTCAACACCGAGAGTTGTACCTACACGTGCAGCCTCCTCGAAGTCCTGACCTACTCTGTGATAACGGGAGGACTGATTTCCGCTTGTTCCCTGAGCAAACATAAATACTGCATCGGGGAAAGCGAAGTTAAGATATCTGCGGATATATGCAGGATAATCCGCTGTTACCCACAGACTCTCCGCATGGAGGAAGGTGGGATGGAGAGCATAGTTAAGAAGGATACCGCGGATCTTATCATCCATATCCTTAACGCAGATAACGTTAACGGAGTCATCCTGAACACCGTTCTTCACTCTGCGGTTTCCGCCGACACCCTGCTCTTTTCCGCAATGACCCACACCTGTTGCAATCTTTGCTTCAAAGGTGTTTTCGCGAGCTTCCTTAATACAGTCTTCAACTGTGGGAAGAAGGAAAGCGATGTAGTCGGGGTTGTTATCCAGACCCTCGGCAAGCTCGGAAGCAAGAGGAGTTGATGACCAGGGGCCGGAATGGGTATGTGTTGTTGTGAACATTATATTTCCGCCCATCTTCTCGCGGATTGCCTTGCAATATTTCTTGCCGAAATAAAGAAGGTCAAAGGTGAGCATTGTAATGCTCTCGCTGCCGTTATCAAGATGGAGGGCTACGCAATAAAGAGGGTCGTGAACACCGATATTGGGACGGGGACAATGGGGATAGCCCGCCATTTCAACGCCCTTTACCGGTGATATATCTCTGATGGCAATTCCTGCCTTAAGCATAAAAATACACCTTCTTTAAGTTAATTAGGCCTTATAGACCTGAATAATATCAAAATTAGAATCAAGCACTGCAATATCAGCACGCTTGCCGATTTCAAGGCTTCCTCTGTCGGAAAGTCCCATAAGGCGGGCGGCATTTGTTGAAGTAAACTTAACTGCATCTGTAAGAGAAAAGCCGTAATTCACAAAGTTTCTGAAAACCTTGTTCATTGTAAGCTTTGAGCCTGTCAGCTCGCCGTCTACAATATTAACGTCGGTATCGTCATTACTGCCGGTACAGGCATCGGTTATACCCACAAGGTTATCGATGCCGACAGTCTTTGCAGCAAGTCTTACCATTTCGGGGCGAACGTGAATTCCCTTTTCATCACAGATAATCTCATACGTAATACCGTCGCAAAGGAGAGCCGCCGCGTTGAAATCCACTTCAATTGTTCCGTCCCATCTTGTGGGAGAAATTGAAGCGCCTGTAGCATCAAAAAGATGAGTTACGTTCTTCACTCCGCCGTCAACAGCTTTTTTTACCTCTTCGTAAGAAGCAACACTGTGACCGATGGCGGGAACTATTCCCTTTTCTGTGAGTACCTTCAAAAGGCTGTCAGTGCCTGCAACCTCAGGCGCAAAGCTTACGTGGACAACAGTATCGTCCTCAAAAAGCTTCATATAATCGGCAGGATCTGCAACAACATCACCATCCATCACCATAGAGCCGTATTTCGGATTAAGATAAGGGCCCTCAAGGTGAACACCGATAATATTGGGGCAAACCTCCATAGCCATTCTTATATCAGCTATTGCCTTAACTGTATCATCGATGGTCATATCGCGGTAAAGTGTCTCGCACATGCTGGTAGTACCATGGAAAAGATGATGGTTTGCAACCGCAACAGGATGCTCGTAGCACCAATATTCTCCGCCTGCGTGGCAGTGAATATCAATAAATCCGGGAACGATAAGGCTGTCCTTATAATCGGTGCATTCACCGATCACGGGAGCATCTTCCCTTTTGCCGCAGTATTTAATAATACCGTTTTCAACCGTCACGGCGCCGTCGGTAATAACGCTATCACCGACAACGACCGTACCGTAAATCGTATAATTCATAAATTAATAACCCATCAGCTCATCGCATCCGAAGGGCTTTGCGATCTCCTCGGAAACGTATACGTCACAGTCCATAAGCTGGAGAATGGAGGAAGGAACAAGGGGTGTTACCTCTCCGTAAAGAACGAGACGGGAGATCATTCTCTGCCATGCGGAGTATG
>JAZRRC010000230.1:0-3308 GCA_045650355.1 Candidatus Avispirillum sp.
GTTAAAGAATAAATAATAAATAATAAAGAATAAAGGATAAAAAATGGCTACGGGAAAACCCATAGCCATTCTTTTTTGAAGTTTTTTGCGGAGCTTTTTTACAAAAAAGCGACTGTACTCCCTTTACTTCGCGTCGTTCTGGCGGATGGCCACGCGGCGGATCTTTCCGCTGATGGTCTTGGGAAGCTCATCAACGAATTCTACAACTCGGGGGTACTTATAAGGCGCTGTGTGTTCCTTAACATAGGTCTGGATCTCCTTTTTGAGGGCATCGCTTCCGACGTTGCCCTTTGTTAGAACGATGGTTGCCTTAACGATCTGACCGCGGATGGGGTCGGGTACGGGGGTGATGGCACACTCGAGAACGTAGGGAAGCTCCATGATAACGCTTTCGATCTCGAAGGGTCCGATGCGGTAGCCGGAGGACTTGATAACGTCATCGGTACGTCCTACGTACCAGATATAGCCTTCCTCATCCATCCAGGCGGTGTCGCCTGTGTGGTAGTAGCCGTCGTACCATGCATCCTTTGTACTCTCCTCATTGCGGTAGTACTCAAGGAAGAGTCCGGGAGGTGTGGATTCTGCGGTTCTGATGCAGATCTCGCCTGTTTCACCTGTGGGGCACTTTGTGCCGTCGGGGCGGAGTATCTCAAGCTGATACATGGGAGAGGGTCTGCCCATGGAGCCGGGGCGGGGTGTTGTTCCCACAAGGTTACCGATGGAAAGAGTGGTTTCTGTCTGACCGAAGCCTTCCATAATAGTAAGTCCCGTTGCCGCCTTGAACTGGTAGAATACCTCGGGGTTCAGTGCCTCGCCTGCCGTTGTGATATACTTGAGGCTTGAAAGGTCGAACTTTGAGAGGTCCTCCTTAACGAAGAAGCGGAGCATTGTGGGAGGCGCGCAGAAGGTTGTGATGTTGTACTGCTTGAAGAGGGGGAGGATGTCGTTTGCATCGAACTTTTCAAAGTCGTATGCAAATACGCATCCCTCGCAGAGCCACTGACCGTAGAGTTTGCCCCAGAGAGCCTTACCCCAGCCTGTGTCGGAGATGGTGAAGTGGATTCCCTCGGGGTCAACGTTGTGCCAGTATCTCGCTGTGATATAGTGGCCGATTGCGTATGTGAAGCTGTGTGCGGCAATTTTGGGGTAGCCTGTTGTTCCCGATGTGAAGAACATGATCATGGGCTTTTGGCCGCATGCGGTGGGTACACGCTCGAACGCGTCGGGATAGGACATAAACTCACTGTCAAAGTCAGCAAAGCCATCCGCCTTGCCGTGAGCCATGAAGAGCTTTACGGGCTCTTTTGCCTTCTCGGATGCAGACTTTGCATGGAGATGTGTCTCACCGTCGCCTGTACAGATGATGGCAGAAACGCCTGCCGCATTGTAGCGGTATTCGAAATCGTGCTCAACGAGCTGATGTGTTGCGGGGATGGCAACGGCGCCAAGCTTGTGGAGGGCAAGAATTGCCACCCAGAACTGCCAGTGGCGCTTGAGAACGAGCATTACTCGGTCGCCCTCATTGATGCCCTTTGCTCTCAGGTAGTTTGCAGCACGGTTTGAAAGGGCGCTTATCTCGCTGTATGTGAAGCGACGCTCGTTGTGATCGCAATCGAGATGGATCATTGCCACCTTGTCGGGGCACTTTTTTGCGATTGCATCAACTGTATCGTATGCGAAGTTGTAGCGGTCAAGATCGTTGAACTTGATATCTGTGAGAGTGCCGTTTTCGTCCTCGGTGCAGGTAATGAAATTTAGGGCAACGGGATTTTCGGGAAGAGCGTGGAGGGGTGTGAGCTTTTCCTCGATCTTCTTTGCGTTTTCGTCCTCTACCATATCGTATGTCGCATCTCCGCGGTTCATAACGATAGCGAGGAAGGTGCAATCGCTGCCGCCTGTTGCGATCATGCCGTGGGGGAGAGCGGAGTTGTAGTAGATAGAATCGCCGACGCCCAGGACCTCTGTCTTGCCGTCAACAACGACCTTCAGAGAGCCTGAAAGAACGAGATTAAATTCCTGTCCGTTGTGCTTTGCTGTCTTGATGGGGGAATTCTGCTCCTCCTCGGAGTAGCGGGCAGTAACGCAGAAGGGCTCTGCGATCTTGTCCTTGAACATATATGCAAGATTTTTGTAGTCAAATCCCTTTCTTCTTGCAATGGGAAGACCCTCACCCTGTCGGTTTACCGTATACTCGGAAAGAGTGGGGCTCTGACCCTTGAGAAGGTCTGTGGGGTCAGCGCCGAGACGGCTTGCGCACTTATATATAAAAGTAAACGTAAAGTCTGTTTCGCCTGCCTCAAGCTGATTGTAGGCCTCCACGGTAACGCCCGTGCATTTTGCCATTTCCTCAACCGAGACCTCGCAGCTCTCTCTGAGAGCTCTGATTCTCTGTGCTACCTCTGAGATAGCGTTTATCATTGTTTTTTCCATTTTGCTTTCCTTTCTTAGGAGAAAAAGAGTGTGCGAGGCAAATAAAAAGCTCGCCTCAAAAAACTTTGAGACGAGCTGTTAAACCCGCGGTACCACTCAAATTGCACTTTCGTGCCACTCTTCGGACTCAGTCAAGTCCTTCGCCGTTACGTGGCGACAACGGAGGAGCTTACTCGAGTTCAGCTCTCAGCTCGGAAGGGATAGCGCCTGACCGTCATACCTGCTCGCACCAACCGCAGGCTCTCTGGAATGAGAGGGACATTTGCCGTCTTCGTCACAGCCTTTATATATGTTAGCATTATATACCTTGTGGTTTTTTGTGTCAATAGTAAAAACAACTTTCTGCGTTTTGGCTAAAAAGCAGAGGGTGTTTGTGTGCGGTTTGACAATGTGTTATTTGCCAGCAATTATTCTTGAAAGGGCATTGGAATCAAGGCTTGTGAAAGCACCGTCACCGTTTACGTCTGCTGCTGCAATCTGGGAATCGGTGGGGGTAACCACTCCTGCGAGGAGTCGCTTGATTATATTGATATCCATAGAATTTATCTGTCCGTCACCGTTAAGGTCGCCGGGGTCAAGCTCGGGGGCAAAATCGGGGTCATGCTCACCGCATGCGGTGCAGGAGCCGTCCTTGTAGCTGTGTCCCGTTGAGGGGATAGTTGTCTTTTCGGTGCATCCGCAGCCGTTTTCGCAGAACCATACCTCAAATCCGTCCTCGGTGCAGGTTGCGGGATATGCAGAAAGGGGAACCATATTATGGCCTGTTGCGGCAGTAACCTTCGTTGTGGTGCGATTACAGTCGGTGCAGACGTATTCATTATATCCGTCGGCGGTGCAGGTGGGTGCCTCTTCCTTTGTGATAACAAGGCTGTGTCCCT